>QKII01000036.1 GCA_003249625.1 Propionivibrio sp.
GCCTCCGCGACACGCAGGACGATCGACTCGATGACTCGCGCATCGGCCGGCAGAGTGTCGCCTTCCTCAATCAGAAGAATGTCGCCAGGAACCACCTCGCGAGCTGGAATCTGGCACGGCTCGCCATCGCGAAGGACACGCGCCGTCGGCGCAGACATCGCCTTCAGTGCCTCTACGGCTTCCTCGGCATGGCGTTCCTGCAGGTAACCGAGCAGCGAATTGAAGATGACGATTGCCACGATAGTCAGCGTCTCGTACGGAATGCCGTGGGCGCCCTCGATCAGCCAGGCCGTAAGCGAAATGGCGGTGGCAAACAGCAACAGGATGATCAGCGGGTCGGCGAACTGGCGGAGGAACTTCACCCACTCCGGTACGGGGCGTGGCGCCGGCAGTTCGTTTGGGCCGTGCAGGCGCAAACGCGCCTCCGCCTCGCCGAGGCTCAATCCGTACACTCGATTGGTGTCGAGTTGTGCTATCAGGTCGTCAACGTCGACTTGGTAGGGCGGTAAAGGCTGACGAGGGGAGGGCTCCACAGGCGGAGCGACGGTCGGATCGTCTGCGTTCATGTGGTTTCTTTCTTCAGGTCCGCGAGCCGGGGATCGTTCCTGTATCTTATTCAAGACCATCCGACCGAGGACGCCAAGGTAAAATACGCGCCCCTATCGCCCGAATCGAGCCCGGCCATGTCCCAGACCACCTTTATTTACGGTTTCCACGCCATCATCGCCAAGCTGCGGCATCAGCCG
Organism: Propionivibrio sp.; assembly: GCA_003249625.1. Next base: position 747 of record QKII01000036.1, read on the forward strand.
GACGCGGTGCTGGAAATCTTCATTGCCGCGGATCGTCATGATGCCCGGGCGCGGGATCTGCTCAAGCACGCCGAACTGCATTCGGTCCGGGTTGTTCCGGTCGATACCGGGCGGCTGGACGGCATGGCTGGCGGCGGACGGCGGCACCAGGGGGTGGTGGCGCGGATCGCCGCCGAGGTGCGCCATGTGTCGCTCGATGACGTGCTCGATACGCTGGAGGAACCCGCCTTTCTGCTGATTCTCGATGGCATCCAGGACCCGCACAACCTCGGTGCCTGTCTGCGCGTGGCCGATGCGGTCGGGGCGCATGCCGTCGTGGCGCCGAAGGATCGTGCCGTCGGGCTGACACAGACCGCGATCAAGGTCGCCAGCGGTGCGGCGGAAACCGTCCCTTACATCACCGTTACCAATCTTGCGCGTACTCTGCGCGAACTGAAGGAGCGCGACATCTGGGTGGTCGGCACCGATGCCGAAGCGAAGGACGACCTCTATACAGCGGAGTGGCCTCAGGCCACGGCGTGGGTGCTGGGCGCGGAGGGGGACGGGATGCGTCGCCTGACCAAGGATACCTGCGACCTGCTGGTGACGATTCCAATGCTCGGCTCGGTGCAGAGCCTGAACGTCTCGGTAGCTGCCGGCGTCTGCCTTTACGAAGCACGCCGCCGTCGCGGCTGAAAATCGACTACCAATCAGCTCCAATCAACTCCAGTCAGCTTTCGGCGCTGATGTCAGCAAGCAGCGGCGTAGCGATCCGGGCGTAGTCCGCCGAGTTCAGAACGATCGACGTATCTAGGCGGCCGGCGTTGAAGGCGATCTCCTCGTGCCGGGCGAGCAGTTGCGGATCGACGACCAGACGAATATCGGGTGTGAATGAGAACGGCGGGATTGCCCCGACGACGCATCCCGTCGCTGCGGTAGCCTCGTCCGGAGAAGCCAGCGAGACCTTTTTGCTGCCGACGGCGAGCGCGACTTTCCTGAAATCTACCTTCCGGTCGCCCGGCAACACGGCGAGGACGAGCGTTCCCGCTTGATCCTTGGCCCGGCACAGCATCGCTTTCGCGCCCTGGCTGACCTGCGTCCCGCGGATGGCAGCTACCCGATCGGAGTTCCCCTCGGCGGGGTGACGGATGATCCGGAAGCGCGCATTTTCGTTCGAGACGGTCGAACACGTTAGTCCCCTTTGATGTCAAGATGCGGAATCGTACCGCCAAACGAAGGTTGGCGATCTGATAAACTTGCCGGCCATACTTTCTGAATCTGGCCAGAACGGCCTTCCTCCCGATGATCATCTTCGACCTGACCTGCAACAACGACCATGGCTTCGAGGGCTGGTTCCAGTCCGCAGAAAGCTTCGAGCAACAACTTGAGTCCGGCCTGGTTTCCTGTCCGTGCTGTGGTTCCGTAGAAATTCGGCGGGTTCCCTCCGCCGTGCACGTCGGGAAATCCTTGCCACAGGAAACGAAATCCGGCGAGGGCGTCACGGCTGTCAATCCGCAAGGCGAACTGCTGGGGGTCTATCAGAAACTGATCTCGGCGATACTTTCCGGGAGCGAGGACGTAGGCAAGGAATTTGCCAGCGAGGCGCGGAAGATACATTACCTGGAAGCGCCTGCGCGATCGATTCGCGGCCAGGCAACCTCTGAGGAGTTTGAATCCCTGCGCGAGGAAGGCATTGAGGTATTGCAGTTTCCGGTGCTCAACAAGGATGAACTGAATTAGTGTTCGCTGTGAACAGTTTCCCCAGAAGGTCTTGGTAACCCTGTGGATAAGGACTGGATAAGCGCGCTAGGTGGATGTCGCGGCTGGGTTTTTTTGTCTTGCTCAAAAAACGTGCAAGGCGCTGATGAGCGCAGCGATATCGTTAAATTTAGAGGCGAAGGTGATGCAAAACCCGCCGGGCGATAATCCGCCAACCAATCTGCCGCGATGCACCGATTGCATCCACTACTACATTACCCACGAGCCGCGCTTCCCGTACGGCTGCCGCCAGTTGGGGTTCAAGTCGGCGCAGTCGCCGGCCCGGGTCGTTTTCCAGGCGTCCGGTCAGCCGTGCCTGAATTTTTTGCGCAAGGCCGGTCGCTCTGTTTCTGGCGGATAGACGCAGACTGGTGTGCGGAGCGTGCTTGAGCGTGATGCCACGTGTACCAGTACTCGGAATGGAAGATGGGAACGTTCTGAACTAGATTGAAAACCGGGAAAGGGTTCAGTTCATCAACCGGTGTCCAGCTTGGGCCGTCTTGCGCAAGAGCAGTCCATGAACTACCACAATTTGTTCGTGCTCCTGGTGGGTTTTGGGGCCGCAGTCACGGCGTCGGCCGGTGTTGACGTCGTCCCCGTCGTACATACAACGGCGGCGGCTGAGTATGTCGTGGATGGCACGGTCCAGGCGATCAAGCAGAGTGTTGTTTCTGCTCAGGTTTCCGGACGCGTGTTGCAGTTGCTGGTGCGGGTCGGAGACAGGGTTGTGGCCGGACAAGTCGTGGCCCGACTGGATAATCGGGAATGGGTTGCGACAGAGGACGCCAGCAGCGCCGCAATACTTGAGGCGCAAGCAAACCTGGCGCGCGCCAACTCGGATTTCAAACGCACCCAGGAACTCGCCCGGAGGAATTTCGTCAGCGCTGCCGCCCTGGATCAGGCGGAAACCCAGGTCAAGGCCCTGCGCGCTCGCGTTGGATCATTGCAGGCATCCAGCCGGGCTGCGGGAGCGACACGCAGCCATGCACTGATTGCCGCGCCTTACTCTGGCGTCGTGGCGGCAACGCACATTGAAGCAGGCGACATGGCCATGCCGGGTAAACCGGTGATTTCGATATTCGAACCGGGTCGAATGCGAGTCGTGTCCTATGTTCCAGAAACACGAATGGATGCTGTGCGGGCGAGTTTGACCAAAATGCCGCCAGCAGTCGAGATCGGAGGGCTCCGTCTTGCCGGGGTACAGACATCCATTGTTCCGGTGGCGGATTCGGGAACCAGAACTACAGAGATTCGCATTGATTTACCGGAGAACGTATCGGTTGTTCCGGGACAGTTTGTCAGGACGCGCTTTCCACTAGCCGTACCGGAATCCCCTTCGCGCTTGTCGATTCCGGAGGCGGCCGTACTGCGGCGAGGGGAATTGACAGCCGTATATGTCAGGACGGGCGAAAGCTTCCTGCTGCGGCAAATTCGGCTCGGCGAGACTTTGCCCAATGGCAGCGTCGAGGTACTGGCTGGCCTCAAGGCGGGCGAAGACGTGGCGCTTGATCCGGTCAGGGCAGGCATCGAGGCCGTGGCGGCTCCGGTAGGAAAATAGGTGCCATGAGCGGCAACACGACGTCGCGCCTGGGTATCTCCGGCCGCATCACGGCCTTGTTTCAGCGTAACGCAATTACGCCGCTGCTGGCGTTGGTCCTGTTTCTCTTGGGTGTTTTTGCCTCGCTCATTACTCCCAGAGAAGAAGAGCCGCAGATCAACGTCACCATGGCCAATGTGCTCATTCCGTTTCCAGGGGCTTCCAGCGTGGATGTCGAACGCCTGGTTGCGGGGCCGGCGGAACAGGTGCTCGACCAGATTGCCGGCATCGAGCACATTTATTCTGTATCGCGGCCGGGTATGGCCATCTTGACCGTGCAGTACAAGGTCGGCGTGCCGCGTACGGAGGCGCTGGTTCGCTTGTACGATACGCTGGACAGCAACAGCGACTGGTTGCCGCAAGGACTGGGGGTCATGGCGCCCATCGTCAAGCCGAAGGGAATCGACGACGTGCCGATCGTAGCCCTGACACTTTGGACGCGGGACATGCAGGCAACAGCGTTCGATCTCGAGCGGATGGCGCATTCGCTTGAAGTGGAACTCAAACGAGTCAAGGGAACACGCGAAGTGGTGACGCTTGGCGGTCCGGGCAGCGCGGTTAACGTCCTGCTCGACAGCGAACGCCTGGCCGCGCACGGGATGTCGATCGGTGAAATTACACATGCGTTGCAGGCACGTAATCTGGTATTTCCCGGAGGCGATCTGGTTGCCGATAACAAGCTGATCCATGTCAATGTCGGTACCTTTTTACGTAGTGCGAGGGAGGTTGGGGAGGTCGTCGTGGGAACGAGCAACGGGCGGGTTATCCACCTGTCCGATGTGGCAACGGTGAAAGGTGGCCCGCCCGTGTCGTCACACTACGTATGGCATGGGCTGGCCGGAAAGAACGCGGGTGAGTATCCCGCCGTAACGGTGCAGGTGACCAAGAAGCCGGGCGAGAACGCTGTCGAGGTGGCGCGGGCGGTTATCGAGCGGACGGCGATGCTGAAAAACCAGTTGATACCCGCCAACGTCGAGGTGACGGTAACGCGAAACTATGGTCAAACGGCTGATGACAAGGCCAGCAAGCTAATCCACAAGTTGATATTTGCCACCGGTTCTGTCATTGCCCTGGTATGGCTCGCCCTGGGCCAGCGCGAGTCAGCCATCGTCGGGGCTGCGGTCGTCCTGACGCTGGCGGCCACCTTGTTCGCCAGTTGGGCATGGGGCTTCACGCTGAACAGGGTTTCGCTGTTTGCGTTGATCTTCTCGATAGGCATCCTTGTCGACGATGCCATCGTGGTCGTCGAGAACATCCACCGTCACCGGGCACTGGAGCCTGAAAAGGCGCTCTGGGAGATTGTTCCGGGGGCGGTAGACGAAGTCGGTGGCCCCACCATTCTCGCAACCCTCACAGTCATCGCTGCGTTGCTGCCCATGGCCTTCGTGACCGGATTGATGGGGCCGTACATGAGTCCGATTCCGATCAATTCGAGCATGGGCATGCTCATCTCGCTGGCGGTCGCGTTTGTCGTCACGCCGTGGCTGGCGAATCGGTGGCTCGGCCACCATCACGCGGTGGCCGCTGATACTGCCGGCGAGAGTTGCCTGATGCGCCTTTCGCGCCGCTTGCTTGGGCCGTTTCTTGACCCGAAGAGTGGAGCGCGCGCGCGCGGCCGGCTTTGGCTTGGTGTCGCTCTGGCCGTGATTGCCTCCCTGAGCCTGCCACTCATGGAATGGGTCGTGCTGAAAATGCTGCCGTTCGACAACAAGAGCGAATTCCAGGTGGTGGTCGACATGCCTCCCGGAACGCCCGTCGAGACGACGGCAGCCGTGTTGCACGAAATGGGTGCGGTTCTGGCGCTGGTGCCGGAGGTGACCGACTATCAGGCGTATGCGGGGGCGGCGAGTCCCATCAATTTCAATGGCCTGGTGCGCCAGTACTACCTGCGTGCCGCAAGCGAACTTGGCGATCTGCAGGTCAATCTCGTCGATAAGCATCAACGGTCACGGCAAAGCCATGAGATTGCCTTGGCGGTGCGGCCCGCCTTGCAGGAAATAGCCACCGCGCATGGCGCCCGCGTCAAGGTTGTGGAAGTACCGCCCGGCCCGCCGGTACTCAGCCCGATCGTTGCGGAAGTCTACGGGCCGGACGAGCAGGGCAGGCGCTCCGTCGCCCGGAAAATCCTGGCGGCCTTCGAGGCGACGCCGCATATCGTCGATACGGACACCACGGATACGGCAGCGTCTCCGCAAATGACGCTTCGCGTGCTGTACGGCAAAGCGGCCAGGATGGGGATGAGTCAGGCGCAGATCGTTCAGGCGATAAGCGCTGCCGGGCAAGGAGCGGACGTCACGTTCCTGCACGACGAGCAGAGCAAGTATGCGGTTCCGGTTCGACTGCAATTGCCATCGGAAAAACTGTCGAGAATCGACGCGCTGCTCAAGCTGCCGATCAAATCGGCCGACGGGCGCAGCGTTCCGCTTGCTGACTTCGTCGAGGTCGTAACGGGAGAGCGTGACCGTGTCTTTCTGCACAAGGACCTCATGCCTGTCACGTACGTCCTCGGTGACATGGCAGGCGGACTCGACAGTCCTTTGTACGGCATGTTTGCGGTTCGTTCCAAAATCAATGACATGGTCCTCGATGAAGGGGGGCGCCTTGACCAAAGCTACATTCACCAGCCTGACGATGCCTGGCGCGGCTATGCGTTGAAATGGGATGGCGAGTGGCAGGTGACGTATGAAACTTTTCGCGATATGGGAGCAGCTTACGCGGTCGGTCTGATTCTGATCTATCTGCTCGTGGTGGCGCAGTTCCGGAGCTATCAGACGCCATTGGTGATCATGGCGCCGATTCCGTTGACGCTCATGGGTGTCATGCCCGGACATGCGTTGCTCGGAGCGCAATTCACGGCGACCTCAATGATCGGCATGATTGCCCTTGCTGGAATCATCGTGCGCAACTCGATCCTGCTCGTCGACTTCATCAACCTGCAAGTTGCGGATGGTATTCCGTTTGCCGAAGCAGTCATTCGTTCCGCCGGCGTGCGTGCGCAGCCGATCGGGCTTACCGCACTGGCCGCGATGATGGGGGCGCTGTTCATCCTTGACGATCCGATCTTCAACGGCCTCGCGGTGTCGCTGCTCTTCGGTATCGCCGTGTCAACACTGCTCACCCTGATAGTGATCCCGTTGCTGTACTACGCGCTGAATCGCAAGCGTTTTGAGCAATCGCCGAGTGGATCGATTACGTGATGATCCGTCCCGGAATTCCGCGGGCTGTCTGGGCTCTCGGTTTCGTCAGCCTGCTGATGGACGTGTCGTCGGAACTGATTCACAGCCTGCTCCCCGTCTATCTGGCGGGCACGCTTGGCGTTTCAGTGTTTGCGATCGGCGTCATCGAGGGCGTTGCCGAGGCAACAGCGCTGATCGTCAAGGTTTTTTCGGGTGCCCTGTCCGACTGGTGGGGGCGGCGCAAGCCTCTCGCGCTTGTTGGTTATGGTCTGGGCGCTGTCTCAAAACCGTTGTTTGCATTGGCAACAGGGGCCGGGTTGATCGTTGTTGCGCGATTCGTCGATCGCGTTGGAAAGGGAATTCGGGGCGCGCCGCGTGATGCTTTGGTCGCTGATCTGACACCGACAGAGGTTAGGGGGGCGGCTTTCGGCCTGCGTCAATCGCTCGATACGGTTGGAGCATTCCTCGGCCCTTTGCTGGGGGTGGCCCTGATGCTTCTGTGGAACGACGATTTCAGGGCGGTCTTCTGGGTGGCGGTAATCCCGGGTTTTCTTGCCGTGGCGCTGTTGTTCGTGGGCGTGCGGGAGCCGGAACATTTCGCGGAGAAGAAACGCACGAACCCAATCAAAGCCGAGAATCTGGCTCGCCTGCCTGCCGACTATTGGTGGGTGGTCGGGATTGGTGCCGTGTTCGCTCTGGCACGTTTTTCCGAAGCCTTTCTCGTTCTTCGCGCGAACGAAGGGGGGCTGGCTCTTGCCTTTACGCCGCTGGTGCTTATCGGGATGAACGTAGTTTACGCGGCAGCGGCCTATCCCTGCGGCAGGCTGGCCGACTCGATGAACCATGCCTCGCTACTTGCATGGGGTGTGATTTTCCTCGTGGCGGCTGATGCTGCGCTTGCTGTCAGTGACCACGGGCTGTGGGTCTGGGCCGGTATCACGCTTTGGGGTTTGCACATGGCGATGACACAGGGGTTGCTCGCCACCATGATCGCCGGCGCATCACCCCATGATCTGCGCGGGACGGCCTATGGCTTCTTCAACCTCGTTTCGGGCGTCGCAATGCTATTGGCCAGCACTCTTGCCGGCTTGTTGTGGGCGCAGTTCGGCGCACGCTTCACCTTCACCGTGGGGGGGCTGTTGGGAATCACGGCTTTGTTGGGTATCTTATGGCGGCGTCAGGCCTAAGCATTTCGCTCTGGTTCAGCCTGATTGGGTGCGATGCTTGATCCACGCACCAGCAATTCCCCACGCAGCACGATACGGCGCACGGCCTGCGCAGGTTGGGCGATTCGGGCGAGAAGCAACTCGATAGCCGAGCGGCCGATGTCGTAGGTAGGTTGGGCCATGACGGTGATCGCCGGGGTAACGACGCGCGTCCAGGGCATATCGTCGAAGCCGGCGAGGGCTACGTCCTCGGGGAAACGCAGGTTGGCTTCGCGCAGCGCTTGTACCAGTCCAAGCAGGATCAGGCCGCTGCTGGCGACGATTGCGTCAGGCAGCTCGGTGTTTTTTCGCAGGAATTCGCGCATGGCGGCGAAGGCTTCGTCGGTGGTCGGCTTGAGTGCGTGGGTTAGTGGCGTCAGGCCCGCACTGGTCAGCGCCTCGATGTAGCCCTGTAGACGTTGCCGTCCGGTGGCGCTGGCTGCGCCATAGAAGAAGGCGATGCGTTGATGTCCGTTGTCGATGAGATGGCGGATCAGTCGTTGCGCAGCGTCGGTGTTGTCGAGAAGGACAGCGTCGGCGTGAGTGTCACTATCGCAACGGTCGACGAGCACGACAGGAAAAGGGAAGTCGGCATGCTCGTAACGTGAGAGCAGGGCGAGCGTCGGAGAGAGGATGACGCCGGCGACATTCTCGTCGCGCATCATTTCAAGGTAGAAATTTTCCTTTTCCGGGTCTTCATCAGCGTTGCAGAGCATCACCCGCATTCCGTTGGCGTAGGCCACATCCTCCACGGCGCGGCTGACTTCCATGAAATACGGGTTCCGGATGTCCGATACGATTAGCCCGAGTGTGTCGGTGCGGCGCGAGCGCAGGCGTCGGGCCGCCAGATTCGGCCGGTAGCCGAGTGCTTCAACCGAAGCCATCACGCGCTTGCGAGCGCTTTCGCTGACGCCGGGCAGTCCGGACAGGACGCGCGACACCGAGGCGACGGACAGGCCTGCATGCTTTGCAACATCGAGGATTCGTACCATTTTGCGCTTCCAGTGAAAACGATTACGTATTTTTTTCGGAATTATGCCTCAGTGCGCCGCGAATAGAAAATTTATTTGCGTTGACTGGAAATTCGCCGCGAACACCGCTATATCTCTGTATATGGTTATTTTTCCTTGAGTTTTTTGGGCGTGGATGAATTGGTTGCGAATTGGTTTTAAAAAGGGTTTGACAGAAAAAAAGTAATCGATTACAAATGCGCCTGTCCGAATAATCTGTTTTCCCTTGGGGGGTCAAATGGAAACGATTACAAAACAATGCGTCGTTATAGATGCACCGGTGCAGACCAAGGAAGAAGCGATCCGCCTCGCCGGCAAACTGTTGGTTGATGCCGGGTATATCGCGCCACCGTACGTAGAGAGCTTGATGAAGCGTGAGGCTGTGTCGAATACCTTCCTTGGTGTCGGCGTGGCCATTCCGCACGGCATGATCGAGGACCGGCACCATGTGCTGAATACCGGCATCGCCGTCGTTCAGGTGCCCGCTGGAGTGCAGTGGCAGGAAGGCAAGCTGGCGCGGCTGATCGTGACGATCGCTGCGCAATCCGACGAGCACATCGCCATCCTGCGTCGCCTGACCCGTCTGATGCAGCAGGACGGCGCGATCGAAGAATTGTGCACCAGCACCGATCCGGAGCGCATCATCGCCGCATTGACCGATACGCCGTATGCGCCGGCGGTCGCTCCCGCAGCGCCGTGGCCGGCAGATGCACAACTGGAACTCGTGCTTGATTACCCGAATGGGCTGCATGCACGGCCTGCCACCCAGTGGGTGGAAGCGGCCAAACGTCATGCCTGCGAGATCCGCGTGCTCAAGGACGGCGAACATGCCGATGCCAAGGCGCTGACCAGTCTCCTTGGTTTGGGCATCGTCTGTGGCAGCAAGATCATTTTGGCAGCACGAGGCAAAGGGGCCGACGCCGCCGTGAGCGACCTCGCCGAAACCATTACGCGGCTGTCGGCCGAGGAAATCGCCGATGCCGAGCGGGCGCGTGTCGCTGCCGCCAAGGCCCGTGCTAATGCACCGGTCTGGAAGCCCGCTGCGGCGGCACGTGTGCAGCAAGGGGTCGCGGCCAGTCCCGGTCTGGCGGTTGGCAAGATCGTGCGCCATGAGATTACGACATTGGTTGTCGAAAATCGCTCGGCTGGCTCGATGGAAGAAGGAACGGCACTGGAAGTTGCACTGAGCAAGGTCACGGCGGAACTGACCGAGATGGAAGCCGAAACCCGCAGGCGACTTGGTGCAGGTGAGGCGGCCATCTTCGCGGCACAGCGTGAACTGGTCAGCGATCCGCTACTCCTGCGCTCGGCTATTGGCGACATCATGCGCGGCCACGGCGCCGCCTGGGCGTGGAAGAAAGCGCTTGACGCACGCGTCGATCAACAGCGCCAATTGTCCGATCCGTTGTTGGCCGCGCGTGCGCTGGACCTGAAGGATGCCGGCGAACGAGTGATCGCCACGCTGCTTGGCGTTGAGCGCCGTGCCTTGGTTCTGCGCGAACCG
>QKII01000275.1 GCA_003249625.1 Propionivibrio sp.
CTCGGCGGTCATCTTCTGCTTCAGTTTCCGTGGACCTCGCCGCACGGACCAGCAGTTCGTGTTGCGCTTCTTCAGGGCAATGTCGCTCAGGACCTCAAATGGCGACCAGAGAAATTCGAGGAATCGCTGCGCACCTACTACCACCTCATGCACGACACTCCGGCGCAGCTGACCGTGCTGCCGGAAACCGCCCTGCCGGTGTTTCTGAGCGACGTTCCGGGCGACTACCTCGACACGTTGGCTGCACTCGCAAGCCGACAGCGCGGCGATCTGCTCTTTGGCATCGTTTCCGGCGACCGCCAACGCTACGCCAACAGTGCCATCAGCCTCGGCACTTCTGGCAAACAACGTTACGACAAATCGCACCTCGTTCCCTTCGGCGAATTCATTCCGCCCGGCTTTGCCTGGTTCATGGCAATGGCGAACATCCCGATGTCCGAATTCACCGCCGGTGAGGAAAGGCAAAAACCGATGCGCTTGGCCGGTCTGAGCGCGGCGATCAACATCTGCTACGAGGACGCCTTCGGCGAGGAGATCATCCGCGCGCTGCCGGAAGCAGAGGTGCTGATCAACATCTCCAACGTCGCCTGGTTCGGTGATTCGTTGGCTCCGCCGCAGCACCTGCAGATCGCCCGAATGCGCGCGCTGGAAACGGGACGAATGATGCTGCGTGCAACGAATACCGGCATGACCGCGATCGTCGGCGCCGACGGCCACGTGAATCACGCGCTACCTCCATTTACACGTGCGGCATTGAGCGGCGAAGTCCGTGCCTATACCGGCAGCACACCTTATGTTCGCTGGGGCAACGGGCCAGTTGTCGTCCTGGTTCTGCTGATTCTGTGTTTCATGCGGCGGCGCAACGCGTTATCCTGACCGTCCTTGCCACACCGGATCGACTCCGCCATGATCAAACAACAACTCGAGCAACAGCTTCTCGCCGCCGGCATCCGGTGCGCCAACTCTACCGAACTCTACCCGGCCCATCACCAGCCCGGCGACGCCGGATTGGCGATGCTGATCGTCGAAAATCCGCTTGGCCGCAGCGTCATCTCCCTTCACGGTGCGCACGTCATGTCTTTTTTGCCGGCCGGTGGCCGTGAAATGCTATGGGTCTCGCCAAAGACCCTACTGCAGGACGGCGTACCAATCCGCGGAGGAATTCCATTGTGCCTTCCCTGGTTCGGCCCCGGCCCGGACGGCAAGACGATGCACGGCTTCGCGCGGATAAAGGAATGGACGGTCGCGGCAGCCGAACGCCTGGCAAACGGAGCCACCCGCCTGACGCTGGAACTGACAGGGGACGAGGCGACGAACGCTCTGTGGCCTCACGGTTTCGCCTTCCGCCTGGAGATTGAGACGGGAACCCGCCTGACGATGACGCTACGCGTCGAAAACCGCGGCATCACCCCCGCGCCACTGGCCTTCGCCTTCCATACCTACTTCGCCGTGCCCGACGTCACCCAGGCGCGCGTCAGCGGACTGGAGGGAAGCACGTACATCGACAAGATGGACAACTTCCTGAAGAAGCAGCAGATCGGCGAAGTTACCATCGACAGCGTGACCGACCGCATCTACCTTGACGTGCCGAGACGGCAAACGATCACCGCGGGTTCGACGTACGCCGGCATCGAGTCCGAGGCCCGATGCGCCGTCGTGTGGAACGCCTGGAGCAACGACAGGAACATCCCCGACCTCGGCGAGGGCAACCACGTCGGCTACCTGTGCGTGGAGCGCGGCGACATCGCCGATCATGCGGCGACGCTGGCACCGGGAGGCGTTTACACAACGTCGATGACGCTGTCCGCCTGACTCGCCCAGCGCCTTCTTACCGGGGTGAAAAGCAAGTAAAATCGCCGTTTGTCACGTTTTTCAAAGCCTCACATGCCCACATTTCAGGAAGTCATTCTGCGTCTCCAGAATTTCTGGGACAAACAGGGTTGCGCGCTGCTCCAGCCTTACGACATCGAAGTCGGCGCCGGCACCTTCCACACTGCCACGTTCCTGCGCTCCATCGGCCCGGAGCCGTGGAACGCTGCCTACGTGCAGCCCTCGCGCCGCCCGAAGGATGGCCGGTACGGTGAGAACCCGAACCGCCTGCAGCACTACTACCAGTACCAGGTGGTGTTGAAGCCCTCGCCCGCGAATATCCAGGAACTCTACCTGCAGTCGCTCGAAGCGCTGGGGATCAACCTCCAGGAGCACGACATCCGCTTCGTCGAGGACGACTGGGAGTCGCCGACGCTCGGCGCTTGGGGCCTCGGCTGGGAGGTCTGGCTCGACGGCATGGAAGTCACCCAATTCACCTACTTCCAGGAAGTCGGCTCGCTGACCTGCAAGCCGGTGCTCGGTGAGATCACCTACGGCCTGGAACGTCTTGCAATGTACCTGCAGGGCGTCGAAAACGTTTACGACCTCGTCTGGACAGAAGCCGGCGGCAAGCGCCTGACCTACGGCGACGTCTATCACCAGAACGAAGTCGAGCAGTCGAAATACAACTTCGAACACTCGAACGTCGAAATTCTCTTCCGCCACTTTGCCGACCACGAGTCGGAAGCCAAGCGCCTGATGGGCCTCGATCTCGCCCTGCCAGCCTTCGAACAGGTGATGAAGTGCTCACACTGCTTCAACCTGCTCGACGCACACGGCGCCATCTCGGTCACCGAACGCGCCGCCTACATCGGCCGCGTCCGCGCCCTGGCCCGCGAAGTCGCCCAGTCCTACTACAACTCCCGCGAAGCGCTCGGCTTCCCGATGTGCAAGGGAGGCAAATAAGATGACAACCGCTACACTTCTCGTCGAACTTCTCACCGAAGAACTGCCGCCAAAGGCGCTTTCCCGTCTCGGCGACGTGTTCGCCAAACAGATTCACATCGGCCTGTCCGACCGCAACCTCGTCCCGGCAACGGGGAGCTACGAGTGGTTCGCCACGCCACGCCGGCTCGCCATCCTTGTTCCCGACGTACTCGCCGTAGCACCGGACGCGACAGCGTTCGAGAAGATCATGCCGGTATCCGTCGCCCTGGACGCCAACGGCCAGCCAACCGCCGCGCTGAAGAAAAAGCTCGAAGCGAAGAACATCCCGCTCGACGCCGTCGCGCAGTTCGAGAAGCGCATGGACGGCAAGTCCGAATCCTTCTTCTACAAGGCGACCGTGCAGGGCGCGAAGCTCGATGACGTGCTCGCCGGCATCGTCGCCGACGCGCTGAAGAAGCTGCCAATTCCCAAGGTCATGCGCTGGGGCGATTCCGACCACCAGTTCGTCCGTCCGGTACATGGCCTCGTGCTGCTTCACGGCGCGCGCCTCGTTCCGGGCGAAGTGCTCGGACTGACCAGCCGCAACATCACCCGCGGCCATCGCTTCCTGTCCTCCGGCGATATCGTTCTCGGCTCCGCCGAAGCCTATGCCGAAGCACTGAAAGCACAGGGCAAGGTTGTCGCCAGCTTCGCCGAGCGCCGCGCCTCGATTGCCGCGCAACTCGACGCCAAAGCGAAGGAACTGAACGCCACGATCAACCCCTCAGAAGGACTGCTCGACGAAGTCACCGCGCTGGTCGAATGGCCGGTGATCTACGTCGGCGAATTCGAGGCCGAGTACCTCGACGTGCCGCAGGAATGCCTGATCCTGACGATGCAGCAGAACCAGAAGTACTTCCCGCTGCTCGATGCGTCGAAGAAGCTGCTCAACAAGTTCCTGATCGTCTCCAACATGCAGGTCGACGATCCGAAGCACATCGTCGGCGGCAACGCCCGTGTCGTCCGCCCGCGCCTCTCGGACGCCCGCTTCTTCTTCAACCAGGACCGCAAGGCGCCGCTGGCATCGCGCCTTGAGAAACTCGGCAACGTCGTCTATCACAACAAGATCGGTTCGGTGCTGCAGCGCGTCGAGCGCCTCGAAGCGCTGGCCGGCAAGATTGCCCAGCGCCTCTCGGCCAACGCTGAACTGGCCTCGCGCGCCGCGCGCCTGGCCAAGGCCGACCTCGTCACCGACATGGTCGGCGAGTTCCCAGAACTGCAGGGCATCATGGGCCGCTACTACGCCCTGCATGACGGCGAAGACCAGCAGGTCGCCGACGCCATTCAGGCGCACTACCAGCCGCGTTTCGCCGGCGACACCCTGCCGGCCGGCAACATCGCCTGCGCCGCCGCGATGGCCGACAAGCTCGACGCCCTCGTCGGCTTCTTCGGCATCGGCCAGATCCCGACCGGCGACAAGGACCCGTTCGGTCTGCGCCGTGCCGCGCTCGGCGTGTTGCGCATCCTGATGGAAACACCGCTGCCGCTCGACCTCGCCGAACTGATCGCCGACGCGCAGGCCGGTTTCGCTGCCGGCGTGCTGACGCAACCGGTCGCCGACCCGCTGCTCGACTTCATGCTCGACCGCCTGCGTGGCCTGTTGAAGGACGCCGGTCATGGTCAGGACGTGATCGAAGCCGTGCTGACCCAGCGTCCGACACGCATCGATCTGGTCCCGGCCAAGCTCGCCGCCGTGCGCGACTTCCTGCATCTGCCGGAAGCTCTGGCGCTGGCCGCCGCCAACAAGCGGATCGGCAACATTCTCAAGAAGGCCGAAGGCAACCAGCCCGAGCCTGACGTTGCCCTGCTGCAGGAACCTGCGGAAAAAGCGCTGTTCGAACGCGTGGTGCTGATCGCCCCGGTGGTCAAGTCGCACGTCGGCAACGAGGACTACGCCGACGCGCTGAAGGTGCTCGCCTCGGTGCGCGCCGAAGTCGACCAGTTCTTCGAGGACGTGATGGTTAACGTTGACGAACCGCTGATCCGCGCCAACCGCCTGGGCCTGCTCAAGTCCCTGTTCGATCAACTCAATGCAGTAGCCGACATTTCGAAACTGGGCGTATGAAACTCGTCATCCTCGACCGCGACGGCGTCATCAACTTCGACTCGGATCACTTCATCAAGTCGCCGGCCGAATGGAAACCCATTCCCGGCAGCCTGGAAGCCATCGCCCGCCTAACCCAGGCGGGCTTCAAGGTCGTCGTGGCGTCGAACCAGTCGGGTATCGACCGCGGCCTCTTCGACATGGACACGCTCAACGCCATCCATGACAAGATGCATCGTGCCGTGAAAGCCGCCGGAGGGAGGATCGACGCCATCTTCTATTGTCCGCACTCGTCCGAATCAAACTGTAGCTGCCGCAAGCCCAAGCCGGGCATGTTCGAACGTATCGCTGCCTGTTTCAATACCGACCTCGGCACTGCCTATGCTGTCGGCGACTCGCTGCGTGATTTGCAAGCGGCAGCCAGCGCCGGCGCGAAACCGGTTCTGGTGCTTTCCGGCAAGGGCAAGGGCACCCAGGCCGACGGGGGCATACCGGAAGGCACGCTCGTTTTCGATGATCTCGCGGCCGTGGTCGAATTCATTCTTGCCTCATGATCGCCCTGCTCCGTTCTGCCCTCTTCCTCCTGCTCGCCACCTTGATCACCGCTCCGGCGGGGCTGCTCGTCACCCTGGCAGTCGTGCTGCCGATGCGCGCCCGCTTCGCCATCATCGCTTTCTGGCGTGCCGGCTTCATGGCGCTTTGCGATCATGTGCTGGGCTTGCGCTATCAGGTCATCGGCCGCGAAAACATCCCGGCCACGCCGTCCGTGGTGCTATCCAAACATCAATCGGCTTGGGAAACGATCGGGTTGCAGGCCATCTTCCCACCGCTCGTCTTCGTGCTGAAACGCTCCCTGCTGATGATCCCCTTCCTGGGTTGGGCGTTTGCCGCCGTCAAGATGATCTCCATCGATCGTACCGCAGGCAAGAATGCGCTGAAACAAGTTGAAAAGCAGGGCCGGGACCGGCTCGCGGCCGGTTACTGGGTGATAATTTTCCCTGAAGGGACGCGCATTGCCCCCGGCGAGACGCGGCGCTTCAAGACCGGAGGTGCGCACCTCGCCGTTTCTGCCGGTGTTCCGGTCGTCCCGGTGGCCCACAACGCTGGCGAGTTCTGGGCGAAAAATGCCTTCGTCAAGAAGCCCGGCCGAATCACCGTGAGCATCGGTCCGGCGATCGATACGCAAGGCAAGACCGCCGAGCAGGTCACCACGCAGGCCGAACAGTGGATCGAAGCCGAAATGCGGCGCCTCTCGCCGCACCGTTATGCCGACAGCGCCCATGCCGTGGCAAGCTGAACTGCCGCTTGACACTGCCCCACCAGCCGCTGGCGAGACAGCCCGAACCATCGCCCTCGGCGACCGCATCGTTCCCTTTATTCTGCGCCGCGCCAGGCGGCGCACCATCGGACTGACCATCGACCATCGCGGCCTGCGCGTCGGCGCGCCGCACCGCGCCTCGCTCAGCGAAGTCGAGACGCTGATCCGCAAGCACGGCGACTCGATGAATGGCGTGCACGGCGGTCCCCGGAGCCGCTGCATCTGACAGATGGCACGCGAATGCCCTATCTCGGCGGCGAGATGGAAATCCGGCTCGCCAACGGCAACAACAAGGCCGCCTGGAACGCCGGGGCCACGACGCTGATACTTTCACTGCGGGCACCGGAACACGCAGGCGGCGTGCTGGAGAAGGCCCTCAAGTCGCGCGCACTCGAACACTTCCACGCTGCGATGGCGGAACATGCGCGCCGCTTCGGCGTGCCAACGCCACCGCTGCGTCTTTCCTCCGCCCGCACACGTTGGGGCAGTTGCAGCCAACGCAGTGGCATTCGCCTGAACTGGCGGCTGATCCATTTCCCGCCGCACATCATCGACTACGTGATCGTGCATGAACTCGCCCATCTGCGCGAGATGAACCACAGCCCCCGCTTCTGGGCCATCGTCGCGCACTATTGCCCAGATTTCCGGGCGGCTCGCGCGCAACTGAAGCAACTCTCCGCCACCGTGCCGGCGTTCGCCTGAACGCCCACTCTTACTCATCCCCGAGGAACCGCCATGCGCATCGAACAGGACATCAAGCTCGACTTCAAGGACGTGCTCATCCGCCCCAAACGCTCCACGCTGACCTCGCGCTCCGAAGTCGACATCTCGCGCGACTACGTTTTCCTGCATTCGCAGAGGACCTACCACGGCATCCCGATCATCGCCGCCAACATGGACACCACCGGCACCTTTGAGATGGCCCGCGCGCTGGCCCGGCACAAGCTCGCCGTCGCGCTGCACAAGCACTACGACGAGTCCGATCTCCTGTCCTTCTTCGCTGAGCCCCCGGCAGGCGGCAGCACGTTCTATTCGATGGGCATCACCACACCCGACTTCGAGAAGTTCCAGAGGGTGATGGATCAGGCCAACGGCACGATCGAAAACGTCTGCGTCGACGTCGCCAACGGCTACACCAAGGCGTTCATCAGCTTCATCCACAAGCTGCGCCGGGCGTTCCCGACGATCACCATCATGGCCGGCAACGTGGTCACCGGCGAGATGACCGAGGAGCTGATCCTCGACGGCGTCGATATCGTCAAGGTCGGCATCGGTCCCGGCTCGGTGTGCACCACGCGCAAGATGTCCGGCGTCGGCTACCCGCAACTGTCCGCGATCATTGAATGCGCTGACGCAGCACATGGTCTGCGGGGTTTGATCTGTGCCGACGGCGGCTGCACCTCGCCGGGCGATCTGGCCAAGGCTTTCGGCGCCGGCGCTGATTTCATCATGCTCGGCGGGATGCTGGCCGGACACGACGAATGCGCCTCCGAACTCGTCGAGGTGGATGGCGAGCGCAAGATGCGCTTCTACGGCATGAGTTCACGCGAGGCGATGAACAAGTATTCCGGCGGTGTCGCGGGCTACCGCGCCTCTGAGGGCAAGGAAGTTCTGCTTGATTACCGCGGCCCGGTCGAGAACACATTGCAGGACATCCTCGGTGGAGTACGTTCGGCATGCACCTACGTGGGTGCCCGCAAACTCAAGGAACTGTCGAAGCGCACAACCTTCGTCCGCGTCACCCAGCAGCTGAACGAGGTTTTTGGCGCGTCGTAATCGAGCTCATTCGAGCTGCAGCGCGGCATAGAGCATCAGCCGGTCATCGATACGTGCAAGATCGAGGCCGGTAGTTTCACCGATCCGGCGCAGCCGGTAATCCAGGGTGTTGCGATGGATGCCCAACTGCCTCGCGGTGCGTTCCGCCGAGCAATCCTGCACGAACCACGCAACGAGCGTAGCGCGCAGGAGGCCGCGCCCGTCCTCCGCGGCAAGGCGTTCGAGCGGCCGCCGAAACTGGTCCGCCTGCCAGCCGGCACCTAGCCCCGACAACAGCACGGGGAAGCTCAGGTCGTAATAGGAAAACAGCCGCCCGCTCCTGTCGCGACTCCGGCCCACCCGGACCGTCCGCTTCGCGCATTGATACGACAGGGGAACACCGTCGCTCCCGGGCAGCGCCACCCCGATGCTGACAACCGCCGCGCTCTGCAACGCGGGACGCATCGCCGCATCCAGCTCAAGCAGGCGCTTTTTCGCCGCGGCCGCAATTTCCCCGACGTCGCCACTGCCGGCGACGACCGGCAGCATGACCAGCTCGCGTGGTGACACGGCCGACATCAACAACACCGGCTCCGACGCGGCCAGATGTTGCTGGCAGCGCTGCAGTTCGGCCATCGTGCGATCCGGACCGATCGTCTCGTCGAGCAATTCCAGCACCACGGCCGCGCGGCGTTCACGAAAATCGACACCAAGCCGCCCCCCCCAGCGCTCCAGGTCGGCGCGTGAAGTCGCCCCCGGCAAGATGAGCTGATCGACGAATTCCTCCCGGTAACGCTTTTCGTGCTGCAATTCGCGCAGCAAATGCGCCTGCTCCAAAATCATCTCGGCCATCACCCGCACGAGTTCCCCGACCTGGCGCACCTCGTCGGGAGCACCGGAGACCCCGACCACTCCGCAGAGTTGGCCACGCACAGCCAGAGGGATATTTACCCCGGGTTTCGCTCCTTCCAGACCACGCGCCACCGCGACCTCGACTTCCACCGTACGCGACTGAGCCAGGGCCTGACGTGCTCCGGCGTGCAACTCGCCGATACGTTCTGGGTTACCGCTACCCAGGATGACCCCATTGACATCCATCACGTTGACATTGAACGGGACGATCTTCATCGTTCGCTCGACGATTTCCTGCGCCAGGGCGCGCTCCAGAAGAACCATGAAAATTCACACCAAAATCGGTAGAAAACACATTTTATACACAAAAATTTCACAACAAATTGTGCAATCGCACGATGAATCTTTCCGCAGTGCCCACTACGATAGAGCTCTTTTCCAAGGAGGCTATCGTGCAAATTGTCGTCGCACCGGATTCATACAAGGGCAGTGTTTCCGCCATCGGCGTTGCGAACGCCATGGAACGCGGTATTCACAAGATTTTCCCGCAAGCGACGGTCAGGAAGATTCCTATCGCCGACGGCGGCGAAGGCACTGTCGAGCCAATGATCAGTGCCACCGGCGGCGAGATTCGTTACGCGGAGGTCACTGCGCCGCTCGGCGAACGCATCAAGGCACACTGGGGCATACTTGGTGACGGAAAAACTGCGGTCATCGAGATGGCTGCCGCGTCCGGCCTGCCACTCGTACCGAAGGATAAACTTGACGCACGTAACGCCACCTCGTACGGCACAGGCGAACTGATCCTCGCCGCGCTCGATGCAGGGTTGCGCCGTATCATCATTGGGATCGGCGGCAGCGCCACCAACGACGGCGGTACCGGCATGGCACGGGCGCTTGGCATCCGCTTCCTCGACGCTGGAGGACAGGAATTGCCGCCGGGCGGCGCGGCGCTGGCGCAACTGGCGAGCATCGACATGCAGGGACTTGATCCACGTATCGCTGGTGTGGAACTGACGGTCGCCTGTGACGTAGACAACCCGCTTTGCGGACCGCGCGGCGCATCTGCGGTATTCGGCCCGCAAAAAGGCGCCACACCGGAAATCGTCGCTGAACTCGACGGCAAACTGGCGCATTTCGCCAAGATCGCGAAAGAAACCACCGGCCGCGATGTCGCCGAATTCCCCGGTGCCGGTGCGGCAGGCGGGCTCGGCGCCGGCCTGATGTTCTTTACCCCCGCAAAGTTGCGCCCGGGCGTCGAGATCGTTCTGGAAGCCGTCGGCTTTTCCGATGTGGTCAAGGACGCACAATTCGTGATCACCGGCGAGGGGCGGACTGATTTCCAGACAGCCTACGGCAAGGCACCGGTCGGCGTAGCCAAGGTCGCGAAAACGTTCGGGGTGCCGGTCTTCTGCATTTCCGGCGGTCTCGGACAAGGCGCCAACGACGTCCTCGCGCAGGGAATCGACGCGATCATGAGTATCTGCGACCGGCCGCTATCGCTCGAAGAATGCATGCGTGACGGGGTCACGCTGATTGAGGCCGGCACGGAACGCCTGTGCCGGATACTTAAGGCGGCTCCCACTCTGCGCTAAAAAGTAGCGCCCAAAAAAGAAACGGCGCGTCGTTTTCCACGACGCGCCGCCATTTTTAGCTTCGACCGAAAACTCAGGTGTTCTGCACCACGATGTTCGGGAACTTGCTGCTCATGTCCTTGGCACGCTCGGCAATCTTGACGCCGACGCGACGAGCGATAGCCCGGTAGATTTCCGCCGCGCGGGAATTCGGCGCACCAACGACGGTCGGCTTGCCAGCGTCGGTCAGCTCACGGATTTCCAGTTCGAGCGGCAAGGCGCCGAGCAATTCCGCGCCGTAGTCCTGCGACATGCGCTCTGCACCGCCATGGCCGAAGATGTGCTCTTCATGCCCGCACTTCGAGCAGATGTGGATGCTCATGTTCTCGACCAGACCAAGGATCGGGATGCCGACCTTCTCGAACATCTTGAATCCCTTGCGCGCGTCGATCAGCGCGATGTCCTGCGGCGTGGTGACGATCACCGCGCCGGTCACCGGCACTTTCTGCGCCAGCGTCAGCTGCGTGTCGCCGGTTCCCGGCGGCATGTCCACGACAAGATAATCGAGATCCTGCCAGTTGGTCTGGCTGAGCAACTGCTCCAATGCCTGCGTGACCATCGGGCCGCGCCAGACCATCGGCGAATCGATGTCCACCATGAAGCCGATCGACATTGCCTGCAGGCCGAAAGCCTTCATCGGCGCCATCGTCTTGCCGTCTTCCGATTCCGGCTGTTGCCCGGTCAGCCCGAGCATCTGCGGCACCGACGGGCCGTAGATGTCGGCGTCGAGCAGGCCGACCTTCGCGCCCTCGGCGGACAGCGCCAGCGCCAGGTTCACCGCCGTCGTGCTCTTGCCGACGCCGCCTTTGCCCGAAGCGACGGCGATGATGTTTTTCACGCCCGGCAGCGGCTTGAGATTGCGTTGTACAGCATGCGCAACGATCTTCACGGCAACGTTGGCCTCAACACCGGTCACGCCGGGCACCGTCTTCACGGCATCGACAACAGCCGACTTGATCAATTCAATCTGCGTCTTCGCCGGATAACCCAGTTCGATGTCGAACGAGACCTTGCCGTCGTCGACCTTGAGATTCTTGACCGCACGGGTCGAAACATAATCCTTTTGCGTATTCGGATCGACAAAGCTGCTGAGTGCCGCCTGGACGGCCTCGACGGTAACTGCCATTTTTGTGACTCCTTCTGGGATACCCGAGTAATTTTGTCCAGTTTACCCGAAAACTAGCGGGGCTGCACTTTGCTAAAATGCTTGTTTTTCCGCGTTCTCGCCGAAACCCAACAAAATCAAGGACCGCAAGCCCATGTCCCGCAAGATTCTCGTCACCTCCGCCCTGCCCTACGCCAACGGTGCCATTCACCTCGGCCACCTCGTCGAATACATCCAGACCGACATCTGGGTGCGCTTCCAGAAGATGCAACCGCAGGACAAGGTCGCCGAGTGTTGGTATTGCTGCGCCGACGACACACACGGCACGCCGATCATGCTGCGCGCGGAAAAAGAAGGCATCACGCCCGAGGCGCTGATCGAGCGCGTGCATGGAGAACACTCGCGGGATTTTGCTGGCTTCCACGTCGCCTTCGACAATTTCTACAGCACGCATTCGCCGGAAACAAGGGAATGCTCGAACACCATCTATGGACGCCTGAAGGACGCTGGCCTGATCGAGAAGCGAACGATCGAGCAATACTACGATCCGCAGAAAAAAATGTTCCTGCCCGACCGCTTCATCAAGGGCGAATGCCCGAAATGCGGCGCCAAGGACCAATACGGCGACAACTGCGAATCCTGCGGAGCGGCGTACACGCCGAACGAGCTGAAGAACCCGTACTCTGCTGTTTCCGGCGCGACGCCCGAACTGCGCAACTCCGACCATTATTTCTTCAAGCTTTCCAGCGAGTCCTGCCAGAACTTCCTGCGTCGCTGGACCCGCGAACCGGGCCGTCTGCAGTCCGAAGCGTCGAACAAGATGCAGGAATGGCTTGGCGCTGAAGGCGAAAACAAGCTGACCGACTGGGATATCTCACGCGACGCGCCGTATTTCGGCTTCGAGATTCCCGATGCACCGGGCAAATATTTCTACGTCTGGCTTGACGCGCCAATCGGCTACATGGGCTCGTTCAAGAACCTGTGCGGAAAAAAAGGCATCGACTTCGACGAATACTTCAAGCCGGACAGCCAGACCGAGCTATATCACTTCATCGGCAAGGACATTCTGTACTTCCACGCGCTGTTCTGGCCGGCCGAATTGCAGCATGCCGGCTACCGCACGCCGAGCGGCCTCTTCGTACACGGCTTCCTGACCGTCGACGGTGCCAAGATGAGCAAGTCGCGCGGCACCTTCATCACCGCCGAAAGCTACCTGAAGACCGGGCTGAACCCCGAGTGGCTGCGTTACTACTACGCCGCCAAGCTCAACGCGACGATGGAAGACATCGACCTCAACCTCGACGATTTCGTCGCACGCGTCAATTCCGACCTCGTCGGCAAGTACGTCAATATTGCCAGCCGCTGCGCCGGATTCATCGGCAAGAAGTTCGACGGGAAGCTCGCGGCAACCGATGCCGGATGGCTCAAGCCGCTGCGCGAGGCGTCGGCGTCGATCGCCCAAGCCTACGAGGCACGTGAGTTCAGCCGCGCGCTGCGAGAAATCATGGCGCTTGCCGATGCCGCCAACGTTTTCGTTAACGACAAGAAGCCGTGGGAACTGGCCAAGCAGGAAGGCAAGGAGGCAGAACTGCACGCTGCCTGCTCGGAAGCCATCGAAGCGTTCCGCCTGCTTACGCTGTACCTGAAGCCGGTGCTGCCGAAGGTCGCCGAAGCCGTTGAAGCTTTCCTCAACATCGCGCCGCTCACATGGAACGATGCGGCAACACCGTTGCCAGGCGGCCACGCGATCAACGCCTACAGTCACCTGATGACGCGCGTCGATCCGAAGCTGATCACAGCGCTGGTCGAAGCAAACAAAGTCTCGCTTGCTCCGGTGCCGGAGGCCGCGCCGCAGAAACACGCGGAGAAACAGGAGAAGGCTGCCGAAGCCGCCAAGGCAACGGCAGAAGCCGGCCCGCACATCTCGATCGACGACTTCATGAAGGTCGAGCTGAAGGTCGCTAAGATCGTCGATGCCGGACACGTCGAGGGTGCCGAGAAGCTGATCCGCCTGTCTCTCGATGTCGGCGAGACCGAAAATGGCCAAATGCGGCCACGCCAGGTCTTCGCCGGCATCAAGTCGGCCTACGATCCGGCGCAACTGATCGGCCGCCTGACGGTGATGGTGGCCAACCTCGCTCCGCGCAAGATGAAGTTCGGCATGAGCGAAGGAATGATCCTCGCCGCGTCGGACATGGACGGAAAGACTCCCGGCATTTTCCTGCTCGCCCCGGACTCCGGTGCCCAGCCGGGAATGCGCGTGAAGTAATACGTCGTGCAAACGCCACCATCCTTCCGCCCGCGACTGACACTGCCGATCCTGGCCTTCGCCGTCGTCGATATCGCCGGGATGGTGCTGTTCGCCACGGGCTTCATGTGGTTCGCGCACGGCCAGCCACTGTTCATCCCCAACTTCCCGACCGGCCCGATCGAGGCCGGTGCGGCCATCGCTGGCGGCTTGCTGCTGATGTTCTGGGCCGCAGCACGGATCCTGCGCGAGCTGCTCCGCAACGCCGATCGCCGCTAGCGCATGGCACCCCCATGACCGACCCGGACCTCGCCCATATCACTCGCAGGATCGTAATCCATGGTCGCGTTCAGGGCGTCGGTTTCCGCTGGTCTCTGATGGAGAAGGCAGGCGAGCTCGGTCTCGACGGCTGGGTGCGCAACCGCGTCGACGGCAGCGTCGAGGCCCTGATCAGCGGCACGGGCGAGTCCGTCGATGCACTCACGGCCTGGGCACATCGCGGCCCGCCGCACGCCCGGGTTGACCGGGTCACCTGGCAGAACGAACCGAACGAGCCTGACCTGTCCCGCACGGGAAGTTTCATACAGAAACCGACGCATTGACCCCTGACCACCATGCCGGCCGCCGCAGCCGGATCGCCCCGATGAACGCCAACACCGATCGCCTCTCCCCCGTTTTTCGCGGCATGCTGCTGATAATGACAACCGTCATGCTGTTCACCTGTATGGACACCATCGCCAAGTACCTGTCGCGTTTCTATCCGGTGAGCATGATCCTGTGGTCGCGTTTTTTGATACATGTGATCCTGTTCCTGGCGGTCGTCGTACCAAAGCGTGGTTTGGCGGGCTTGCGCACCACGCGGCCCAGCCTGCAGCTCTTGCGCGGCCTGCTGCTCTCCGGCGCCAGTTTCTGTTTCGTCACCGCCATCTCATACATGCCGCTCGCCGAAGCCACGGCGATAGCCTTTCTGGCGCCGGTCCTGCTTACCGTGCTCGCCGCATTTTTCCTCAAGGAAAAGGTTGAGACCGGCCGTTGGGTCGCGATTCTTTTCGCCTTCTGCGGTGTCTTGTTGATCATCCGCCCGGGAAGCGACGTTTTCACCTGGGCGGCCCTGCTACCGCTACTCAACGCCGCATTCTTCGCAAGCTACCAGGTTCTCACACGCCAGCTGTCCGGCGAGGACAGTCAGTACGCCATGCTCTTCTATCCGGGTCTGGTCGGCATGCTTATTTTCTCGCTGATCCTGCTCCTCCCGACCGGCGACTGGGTCACGCCGCATGATCCGTGGCACCTGCTGCTCCTCGGGGCAGCTGGCCTGCTCGGAGCGTGCAGCCATCTGATCATGATCCGTGCCTTCACCCTCGCCCCCGCATCGCGCTTGGCGCCGTTCAGCTACACGCAGCTAATCTGGGTGACTGTGGTGGGCTATGTCGTCTTCGGTAATTTCCCCGACCATGTATCGCTCGCCGGCATCGCCATCCTGCTCATCAGCGGCATCTATTGCGCGAACCACCAGCGATTGTCCGAAAAAGAATCGCGGCGCACCGCAACCGACCCGATCCCCAGAGATTGAACCTCCTGCCACGGCATGCTGTCTCGTTGACAGCAATACGCATTTTCATCAGATCAGCA
>QKII01000383.1 GCA_003249625.1 Propionivibrio sp.
CGCAACACCTCGATTTCAATGACTTTTTGCTCAGACATTGGATTATTTCCTTTCCTGGTCTGCTTTTTCACCCGCGGCACCGTAAACACGCGCGGCCGGTGGGGACTTGGTGATCTTCACGTCGCCGTAGGTGATGCGCGGCGCGCTGCCCGGAACATAGAAGGCATCCGAGTGCTTGAGGAAGTTGACGTCGTCACGCTTGGTGTAGGCGCCATCCGGACCGTCCAGACGCTGGTGGGCACCGCGCGATTCCTTGCGGTTGACCGCGGAATGCGCCATCGCCTGCGCCACGTCGAGTTGATAGTCGAGCTCGATAGCGTTGAGCCATTCGGTATTCCAGACGCTGCTGTTGTCGTCGAGCTTGACGTTCTTGAAACGCTCGCGCAGTTCGCCCACCTTGTCGCAGGTCGCCTGCATCGTTTCTTCGACGCGGTAGATGCCGCAGCCGTCTTCCATCGACTTGACCATCTCCTTGCGGATGTCTGCGATGCGTTCGGTGCCACCGGTCTTGGTCTTCAGGGCCATGACACGCTGTTCGGCGGCCTGGGCCTGCTTGAGCAGGCTGGCGGAATTGCCCGGCGCAACAGACTTGGCGCGCTTGGCGGCTTCGTCGCCGGCCACCTTGCCGAACACCAGCAGTTCGGTCAGCGAGTTCGAGCCGAGACGGTTGGCGCCGTGAATACCGACGCTGGCACATTCGCCGATCGCGTAGAGGCCCGGCAGCGAGGTTTCGCACTTGCCGTCGACGCAGACGCCACCCATCGTGTAGTGAACGCCCGGACGCACCGGGATCGGTTCCTTGGCCGGATCGATACCCATGAAGGTTTCGGCCATCTCGTAGATCAGCGGCAGACGCTCGTGCAGATAGGCCTCGCCGAGGTGACGCAGGTCGAGGTGCACGACCGAGCCCATGACAGGGTGCTCGATGGTGCGGCCCTTCTGCTGCTCGTACCAGAAAGCCTGGCTCAGACGGTCGCGCGGACCGAGCTCCATGTACTTGTTCTTCGGCTTGTCCTGCAACGGTCCGAGGCCGTAGTCCTGCAGATAGCGGTAGCCGTCCTTGTTGACGAGGTAACCACCTTCGCCACGGCAGGCTTCGGTGAACAGCAGGCCGGTGATCGGCATGCAGGTCGGGTGGTACTGGACGAATTCCATGTCGCGCAGCGCAACGCCGTGACGGAAGGCCAGCGCCATGCCGTCGCCGGTAACGATGCCACCCAGCGTGCTTTCGCGGAAGACACGGCCGGCACCGCCGGTGGCCAGAATGACCGACTTGCCTTCGATCATCGTGAATTCACCGGTGCCCATTTCGATGGCGACGACGCCCTGGCAACGGCCGTCTTCTTCGAGCAGGTCGACGCAGAAGTACTCGTCGAAGCGCTTGATCGAGGGGTATTTGATCGAGGTCTGGAAAAGGGTGTGCAGGATGTGGAAACCGGACTTGTCGGCCGCGAACCAGGTGCGCTGGATCTTCATGCCGCCGAACGGACGCACGTTGACGTGACCGTCGGCAGTACGGCTCCACGGGCAGCCCCAGTGCTCGAGGCGGGTCAGTTCGACCGGCGCCTGCTGAACGAAGTACTCGACAACGTCCTGTTCGCACAGCCAGTCACCGCCACCCACGGTATCGTGGAAGTGGTAGTCGAGGCTGTCGTCCGGACGCTTGACACCCGCGGCGCCACCTTCGGCGGCGACGGTATGGCTACGCATCGGATAGACCTTCGATACCAGCGCGATCTTCAGCGACGGATCCGATTCGGCAACTGCGATAGCTGCACGCAGACCGGCTCCGCCCCCTCCCACGATAACTACATCTGCCTTGTAAATTTCCACGCCCAATCCTTTCTCGCTTAACGCGAAGTTTGCTACGACCAGCGCAATTTAAAGCCCGCCGGAGTGGACGCCGGCGACCCTTGATGCTAAAAACAGGGCGGAATTATCGCGTTTTTTCAGGGCTGCGGCAACTTTTGGGCTATCTTGATGTCGCTTTGGAGGCGACTGAAAAACGCTCTCTGAAAGGTATTTTGGGGCAACATAAAGCATCGGTTGCCGCCTCATAAACAATCATTCCGATCCTGCCAGCGGCGGGAAAAGCATCAATGCGTTTCTCGTCGTGGCGCTCGCTACGGTTCCCAGATCCTGACCACGCAACCCGGCCAGTTCGGCAGCAATACGTGGAAGCTCTCCAGGCTGGTTGCGTTGCCCCGCGATCCACGCCGGCGGGATATCCGGCGCATCGGTTTCGAGAACAATCGCTTCGATCGGCAGCGTCGCGGCCAACTGCCGCAAGCGTGTGGCGCGCGGAAAGGTCATTGCACCGCCAAACCCGAGCCGAAAACCGAGCCGCGTAAACTCATCTGCCTGCTGGCGGCTACCGTTAAAGGCATGCGCTATCCCGTTGCGTACGCCAATCCGGCGCAACTGCTTGAGCACGGCATCAACCGCCCGGCGGACGTGCAACAACACAGGCAGATCGAAATCGCGGGCCATGCGCAGTTGCTCGACGAATATGGCCTCTTGTCTGGCCGCATCGATGCCAGGGACGAAAAAATCCAAGCCGATCTCGCCAATCGCCACCGGGGGATGCGTACCGGCAAGTTCGGCTTCAAGATGCCGCCGCAATTGCGGAAAGAATTCGTCGCCGACCCGGTCCACGTAAAGCGGGTGAACGCCGTATGCGGGATAACATGCTGCGTAACGCTCGGAACATTGCCTCACCGCGTGGAAGTTCCCCGGATGCACCGCCGGAACAATGATTGCCGAAACGCCGGCGATGGTCGCCGCTTCCGCCACCGCGTCGCGATCGCCATCGAATTCGGTGGCGTCGAGATGGCAATGCGTGTCGATCAGCACCGGTTCAGAATGCCCGAAACAGAATCTCCGGCGCCTTCCCTCTGACCATGGTCCGCTCGACTGTTCCGCGCCCCATATCGAGGTACAGGCTGGAGCCGGGAACGTCCGATGAAGGGCACGATCGAGCGCATCGAGGGCGGCAATCCACACCAGAACTCCGTGTCGCTGGCCGGGTGCCGCACGGCGAACATCAAGGCGACTCCTGTTCCCGAACGATACGAACGACCTCCGGGATACGCCGCAGTCCGCGCATCAACAACGCCAGATGCGTACGGCCGGTGACCTGAACGAGAAAATGCAGATCGGTAAAAATCCCGGCGTTACGCCGATCCATATTCACATAACCGATGTTTATACCGGCCTGGGCGATCGTCGTCGACACTTTCCCGAGCACGCCGAGGACGTTCTTGGCCGTGACCTTGAGGCGAACATCGAAGACCATGCCCGGATCCGGTTCCCATTCCACATGAATCCAGTTCTGCGGTTCCGGGCTCCTTGACTTCCTGACCTCAGGGCACGCGTGCGTATGGATGCGCAACCCTTGGTCCTTGCGCAACAAGCCGATGATCGGGTCTCCCGGAATCGGCTGGCAACAAGGCGCCAATTGAATCGCCATGCCCTCCGTCCCGCGAATCAGCAGCGGGGTAGTCGTAGAAGGGCTGGAATCGGTCTGCGAAACCTCGTCGCTTTCCGCAAGCCGACGGGCCACAACGGCGGCCAGGCTGCGTCCGAGGCCGACATCCGAGTACAACTCTCGCTTCGTTTTCTTGCCAGCCTCTTGGATGACCCGCTCCCAGACGGACGCGGGAATCTCCGTTTGTACGATCCCCAGCGCCTGTAGCTCTTGGGTCAGCATTCTCTCGCCAAGAGAACTGGCGCCCTCCTGCTGTACGCCGCGCAAGAATTGCCGGATCCGGCTACGCGCTCGGCTGGTCTTCACATAGCCCAGCCAGGCCGGGTTGGGGTTGGCAAAGGGAGCGGTAATGATCTCGACCTGGTTGCCGTTGGCCAGTTCAGCCGAAAGCGGGATCAATTCGTGGTCGATCCGTGCCGCGACACAACGATGGCCGATGTCGGTATGCACCGCATAGGCGAAATCGATGACTGTCGCCCCGCGCGGCAACGCTAGGATCTGGCCCTTCGGGGTGAAGACGTAGACCTCGTCAGGGAACAGATCGACCTTGACGTGCTCGAGGAATTCCGATGAATCGCCGGTGGCACTCTGCAGTTCGAGCAACGATTGCAACCAGACGTGCATCTTGTCCTGCAGGTCGGCACCACTCTCGGCAGTGTCCTTGTAGAGCCAGTGCGAGGCGATACCTTCCTCGGCGAGATGGTGCATCGCCTGCGTACGGATCTGGATCTCGATCGGCGTGCCGTAGGGGCCGATCAGCGTGGTATGCAGCGACTGGTAGCCATTGACCTTCGGAATGGCGATGTAGTCCTTGAACTTGCCCGGCACCGGCTTGAACAGCGAGTGCAGCGCGCCAAGAGCCAGGTAGCAGGTCGCGATATCCTTCACGATGACGCGGAAACCGTAGATGTCCAGCACCTGGGAAAAGCTCAGGTGCTTGTCGACCATCTTGCGGTAGATCGAATACAAGCTTTTTTCCCGGCCGAAAACACCGGCTTCGATATGCGCCTCGGCGAGCTTGCCATGCACGCCTTCGAGGATCTTCGTCAGCAATTCGCGGCGGTTGCCGCGTGCAGCCTTGACCGCCTTGGACAGCACGGCGAAACGCAGCGGATAGATATGCCTGAACGACAGGTCCTGCAATTGGCGGGAAATGTTGTTAAGCCCGAGACGGGTGGCGATCGGCGCGTAGATTTCCAGCGTCTCGTGCGCGATCCGGCGGCGTTTTTCCGGGCGGACCGGCGCCATCGTCTGCAGGTTGTGGCGGCGGTCGGCCAGTTTGATCAGCACGATGCGCAGATCGCTGGCCATGGCCATCAGCATCTTGCGGAAATTTTCAGCTTGCGCATCCTGGTACGACTGAAACTCGATCTTGTCGAGCTTGGACAAGCCGTCGACCAGATCGGCGACCTGCTTGCCGAAGCGCTCGGTAATCTGCGCCTTGGTGACCGCCGTATCCTCCATCACGTCATGCAACAGCGCAGCCACGATAGCCTGCACGTCCATGCGCCATTCGGCGAGGGCACCGGCAACGGCCAATGGATGGGTGATGTAGGGTTCGCCGGAAAGCCGGGTCTGCCCAAGATGCGCCTCGTCGCTGAAACGGTAGGCAGCACAAACCTGCGCCACCTCGTCCGGCGGCAGATAACTCAGGGTATCGATGAACACCCGGTAGGCCGGGTCTTCATACTCGTATTCGACGACTCGCCGCTCCGGATCAGAGGCGCCAGTAGAGCCGTTCGGTAAGGGAAATGAACCGGCCGGGGTGCTGTAAGTCACAGTCGATCACCGCG
Source organism: Propionivibrio sp. (assembly GCA_003249625.1). Next base: position 5,281 of record QKII01000383.1, read on the forward strand.
CAGCCGTTCCCGACGATCAGGCGTGGCCGCGGTTGAGCACTTCCAGACCGTACAACCGATCGGCCAGTTCGCGCAGGGCGATCACCGTCGGCTTGTCACGGTTGGCCTCGACCATCGGCGAGGCACCGGCGGTGATCTGGCGGGCGCGATAGGTCGCGGCCAGGGTCATCTGAAAGCGGTTGGGAACGTGATCCAAACAATCGTCTACGGTAACTCGTGCCATATTTCCTACTCAAAGCAGTGACGCGAACAGCGACGCGTGTCGCTGGCGCTGGTTCGTGTAACGCAGCCGGCAAGCTGAAACGACCGACTGGAGGTCGCGCGAGGCCTGCTGCAAATCGTCGTTGATAATAACATAGTCGAATTCGTCCACATGCCGCATCTCGTCTCGCGCGGCGGCAATGCGCCGGGCAACGACCTCCGCCGAATCGGTTCCGCGGCCTGACAGGCGCGCTTCCAGAACCGGCATCGACGGCGGCAGGACGAAGATTCCGATCGCCTCCGGAAATACCTTGCGCACCTGCTGCGCGCCCTGCCAGTCGATCTCCAGCAGGACATCACGCCCCGAGGCCATTTCCGAGGCAATCCACTGTTTCGACGTCCCGTAGTAGTTGCCATGCACCTCCGCCCATTCGAGGAATTCGCCGCGATCGACCATTTTCAGGAATGCCGGCACCTCGACAAAATGATATTCGCGGCCATTCGCTTCGCCGCTGCGCGGCGAACGTGTCGTATGGGAAATCGACAGACCGATTTGCGAATCGTTCTCCAAAAGAAGGCTGACGAGGGTCGTCTTGCCAGCTCCGGAAGGAGCCGCCACGATGAACAGGTTTCCGATCATGGATATATTGCCCAGGCGAATAAGGAAACAGCGATTGTAACCGGGACCCCTGTGCGTTCACCGTATGTGGGATCTACTCAGATCTCCGGCCTGACCGCCTGACCATAACTATTGACGCGTAACGCCTGCAGCAATAGAGTGAGCGGCGGCGCTCGAAAATTCAGAACGTTGTTCCATTTACGCGCATCGAATAGAAAGAGAACGCACTCAACAAAAACCATCACGGAGGATCGCACCATGAAAATGAAATCTCTCTTCGTCGGCATGACCGCCCTGCTCGCCGGCGCCTTCTCGGCATCGGCGCTGGCCGCCTACCCGGCAAAACCCGTCACGGTCATCTGCCCGTGGACCGCCGGCGGTGGAACAGACACTCTGTTGCGCGCTTTGTCCAAACAGGCCGAGAAATACCTTGGCCAGACGATCAACGTGGTAAACCAGACCGGCGGCGGCGGCGCCATCGGCCATAACGCCATTCGCGCAGCGCGCCCGGACGGCTATACCGTCGGGATGATCACGTTCGAGCTCAACTCGCTACCGCCACAAGGTCTGGTGCCGTTTACCTGGAAGGACTTCGATCCGCTGATGCGTATCAATTCCGATCCTGCGGCGCTGACCGTTCACAAAGACGCGCCGTACAGCACGGTGCGCGGCTTCATGGATCACGCCAAGGCCAATCCGGGCGAAATCACCATCGGCAACTCCGCCCCCGGATCGGTGTGGCATATTGCCGCCGGCCTCGCTGCTGAGAAAACCGGCGTGCAGGTCAAGCACGTGCCGTTCAATGGCGCACAACCGGCGGTCACCGCGCTGGTCGGCGGACACATCAAGGCCGTCGCCGTTTCCGTCGCCGAAGTGCGCGGTCAGGCCCAGGCAGGCAACCTGAAAATCCTCGGCGTAATGTCCTCCGAACGCGACAAGATCTTCCCCGACGTGCCGACCTTCAAGGAGCAAGGCGTTGACGTCGAGTTCTACACCTGGCGCGGCCTGGCGCTTCCCAAGGGCGTACCTGCCAACGTCAAGGCGAAGATCACCGACGCCTACAAGAAGGCTTTCGATTCCAAGGAATTCCAGGAATTCGCCGCCAAGGCGTCGCTGAACCTGGCGTACCAGAACGCCGCCGACTTCACCAAGTTCCTCGACCAGAACTACCAGGACGTCGAAGCGGTGATGAAGAAGCTGGGCCTCACCAAGAAGTAAGTTACGCAACGCTCGAAGGGCGGCCTTCCCGGCCGCCCTTTTTGTATAGAAATATCGCACGCGCAGTCTCGCAGGGAGTCATCACCTTATGAAAGTCGCAGATATCGTCGGCGGGATCATCGGCATCCTGATCGGCCTCTTCGCGCTCTGGGAGGGCGCAAAAATGCCGGCCGACGTCGTCATGAAGATCGGGCCGAGCTTCTTTCCGAATATTCTTGGCGGGCTGCTGATCCTGTTCAGCGCCGTTCTCATCGTCAACGCCGCGCGCGGCAGAAGCAAGGGCAAGGTCGAACCGTACCGCCTGTCCGACAAAGGCACGCAACGCGGCCTGATCACGTTTGCTGCGGGCAGCGTCTTCGTTCTCGTCCTCGAGCCGCTCGGCTTCATCCCGGCATCGATCATTTTCCTCACCTTCATGATGGTGGTCATGGGCAAGCGCAATCCACTGCTGCTGGCCGTCACCCCGGCGTTGATAACCGCCGCGGTCTGGCTGATATTCGAGAAGGTGCTTGTCCTGTCGATGCCGGCCGGCGTGCTGGCGGATTTCCTCTAGGAGAACGCGCATGGATTTCAACTGGAGTCTGATGTTCGCCAGCTACGCCACGGTTTTCTCACCGGGCGTCCTGTTCATTATCTGCGTCGGTATCACCGCCGGCATCGTGATCGGCTCACTGCCGGGATTGACCGCGACCATGGGCGTCGCCCTGCTGGTGCCGCTGACCTTCGGCCGTCCGCCGCTGGAAAGTCTGGCGATGTTGATCGGCATCTATTGCGGCGCGATGTACGGCGGCTCGATTTCCGCCATCCTGATCCGCACGCCAGGCACGCCGGCGGCCGCCGCGACAATCCTCGAAGGCTATCCGATGGCCCGTCGCGGCGAAGCCGGGCGAGCGCTGTCGATGGCGCTCTTCGCCTCGTTCTTCGGCGGTATCTGTGGTGCGCTGATCATGACCTTCGCTTCACCGATCGTTTCCGGCTTCGCGCTGGAATTCGGACCGGTCGAGTATTTCGCATTGGCTATCTTCGGTCTCTCGGTGATCGTTTCGATTTCCGGGCGCTCACTGGTCAAGGGGATGATGTCGGCGTTTTTCGGCCTGCTGATTTCGTCGATCGGTTTCGACCCGATCTCCGGCTTCCCGCGCTTCACCTTCGGCGTAATGGAGATGATGGAGGGCCCCCCGTTCATCCCGACCCTGATCGGCCTGTTCGCCGTCTCCGAGGTGTTCAACGAGGTCCAGAAGACCGGCCAACTGCAGCAACTCAAGGCCAAGGTCGACCGCTTCCTGCCGACCATGGAGGACATCAAGCACTGCTTCAAGCATCTTTGCCGATCGAGCATCATCGGCACGTTTATCGGCTCGATTCCTGGCGCCGGCGGTGACATCGCCGCCTTTGTCTCTTATGGTCAGGCCAAGCGCACCTCGAAGCACCCGGAGCGTTTCGGACATGGTCAGATCGAGGGGCTGGCCGCCAGCGAGAGCGCCAACAACGCCTGCTCCGGCGGCGCGATGATTCCGCTGCTCTCGCTCGGCGTACCGGGTGACGCAGTCACGGCGGTGCTGCTTGGCGCCTTCATCATCCAGGGACTGCAGCCGGGACCGATGATGTACAAGGAGAACATCGACATCGTCTATCAGATCTTCGCTTCGATGATGCTCGCCCAGTTCGCCATGCTGTTCATCGGCATGGCCGGCATCCGCCTGTTCGCCAAGGTCATTCTGGTCGACCGGGCGATCCTCACGCCGACGATCTTCGTCCTCTCGATGGTCGGCGCCTTCGCCATGCGCAGCAATGTCTTCGACGTCTACACCACGCTGGCCTTCGGCATCCTCGGTTACGTGATGATGCGCTACGACTAT
>QKII01000120.1 GCA_003249625.1 Propionivibrio sp.
ACATGCTCAACGATACAAAGCGATCTGAAAACCAAGAGCCCTCGCGCCCGCGCAGGGAAAGCAAGGCAGGCGCAATAACGATATCGAAACCGTAGGCCGCCATCATAGACATGGGGATCAAAGCCATCCCGCTCGCGCTGCGCGGGTCCACAAAGAAGGGTAGGGCGAGCCAGAGCGGCAGGAGAAACTTCTTTCCTGCCAGCAGACCCAACAGGCCTACCAGCCCCAGGGCGATCGTCAGGTTGAAGAAGGTTCCGCTCCCGCCGAATTGCAGGGTCAACAGTTTGGCCAGGTGGAAGTTGCCGTCATCGCTGGTCTGCAGCGCGGACTGGAAGGGGGCTAACCCATGCTGCGCCAGCACCGTCCCCCACCAGGGCGTGGACAATACCACCACGCCCAACGCCACCGCCGCCGACCAGAGCAAAGTCTGTTTGGAGCGCCCGCGAAAGAGCCACAGCAGGATACAGGAGGAGGCCGCCAACACGCCTGTCTCGGGGTGGCTGAGAAAAGCCAGGGCGCCGAAGGTCGCTGTCCAAACGGCGCGTACCCAAATGGGCCCGGGCAAGCCCGGGGTCCGCGTGTAGAGGCGGTTTGCAAATGTGATCGTCAGGAACAGGAATGTCAGTCCGAAAGAACGCGTGATCCCGCCGCCCATGATCACCCATCCAAAGGAATCGGGGACCAGTCCGTAGAACAAAGTCGCCAGTGCGGCTTGCAAACGAGACTCCAGGATCTCATCGGCCATCAGATAGAATGCCAATAACGACAGCGTGCTGACCAGCGGTGGCAGCCAGCGCACCACATCCAAGGCAGGGATGCGCAACAGGCCAGAGATCAGCGCAGTGATATACAGCCCTAAAGGCGGGTAAGCAAAAGGAATTTCGGCCAGGTTGTATTCTGTGAGGGCTGGCAGAGCGAAGCGATTGGCTTTCAGCTCCTCGACCATGACGTAGAACATGCCGCCATCATTGACCGGGAATCCCGCCTTCGCGACCGGCATGAAACGCACGATGCCTCCCAGCAGGAGGGCAATGAGGATAAAGAGTTTGTGTTGATCTTGTTTAGATACAGGTTTCATGAAGTGCCTAGTACATCCTGGCTAAAATAACTCGGGAGTGGTAGGATGGGGCAAAATTTGTCGGATCAAGGAAACAGGAAATGCCAAATCCCAAAGCACAGCCAGTCGTACTAACAGAACAAGAACGACAAGCGTTAGAGAAATTGGTGAAACGACACCAAACCGCGCAACAAATCGCCTTGCGTGCCAGAATAGTGTTGGCCGCAGCAGAAGGGAAGCCGAGTGTTGAAATTGCGAGAAAGGAACAGGTGACGCATGATACGGTTCGGTTGTGGCGCAATCGTTGGATCAAGCTGCAAGACATCGCGCTGGAGGATTTGAGTCTTGAAGAACGTCTGGCAGATGCGCCTCGTCCGGGAGCACCAGCCAAGATCACGGCAGACCAACGCTGTCGGATCGAGGCGTTGGCTTGCGAAAAGCCTGAAGCGTCTGAGCGGCCCATCACGCATTGGACGGCGCGCGAAATCGCCGATGAAGTGATGAGACGCAAGATTGTGGCTACCATCTCGCCTCGCCATGCGGCCAGGCTTTTAAAAAGAGGCCGTGATTAAGCCACATTTGAACCGCTACTGGCTCACCCCTGCTTATGAAGCCGATTTCGATGCCAAGGTCAGCGATATCAACAGGCTGTACAAAGAGGCTCCCCAACGTGCTAAACAAGGGCAACGCATTGAAAGTACCGATGAAATGACCGGCGTTCAGGCACTGGAACGCAAGCATCCTGATTTACCCATCCTGCCAGGTAAAGTGGAACGACGCGAATTTGAATACATCCGACATGGCACGCTCGCTTTTATGTTCAATTTCGATGTGGTCACGGGACAGTTGGCTGCCTGTACTGCCAACCCGACCCGCACCGAACAAGATTTTGCAGCACACATTCGACGCCGGGTCGCATCCGACCCACAGACCGTGCAGTGGCACTTCGTTGCCGACCAGTTGAACATTCACCTGTCCGAATCCTTGGTGCGCTTTGTCGCCGAAGAATCTGACCTCGATCTGGATTTAGGCGTGAAAGGCAAAAGTGGTATTCTCAAATCCAAAGCCTCGCGAGCAGAATTCTTGAGCGATCCAACTCACCGCATTGTCTTTCATTACACGCCCAAGCATGCTTCCTGGATGAACCAGATAGAAATTTGGTTGAGCATCTTGGTTCGCAAAGTGATCAAACGCGGCAACTTTACTTCTACCCAGGAACTGAAACGAAAGGTTTTGGCTTTTATTGAGTACTACAATCGCACGATGGCTAAACCCTTCAAATGGACTTATCAAGGTAAAGCCCTTGCCGCTTAACTGCCTGCTCATTTATGCCCAGGTGTACTAGGTCCAAAGTCTCCGGACTTTGGCGCCAACGCTGGGCTTTTACATATATTTCGCAAAGACGTTGAACTCCTTTTATCCGAGTTCCCGGTGTACTCCGTGGTGAATCCCAACAGAGTATAATCGCATTATTCGCTAACATCGGAGGAGTGACATGAAAAAGGCAGGTTTCGTCTTGTCCCGCGTGGGCATCGGGGTGGTCATCGTTGCCATGCTTGCGGGCGCATTTGGCACATATTACCTCAAAAGCTACATCCCAAATACGGTTGCGCCTAAATCCTTTCCGCAAACAGATGGGGAACTGACAATCGCCGGGCTCGATAACACAGTCGACATCTACCGCGATGAGATGGGGATTCCGCACATCTATGCCAGCACCACGCACGATCTGTTCTTCGCGCAGGGATATGTGCATGCCCAGGAACGCTTCTGGCAGATGGATTTCTGGCGGCATGTCGGCTCGGGACGTCTCTCGGAAATGTTAGGAAAGGACGCCCTGGACAATGACAAATTCCTGCGCACGATGGGCTGGCGCCAGATCGCCGAGCAGGAATATGCGGAGCTTGATCCTATCTCCCGCTCTATCCTGGACGCGTATGTCGACGGGGTGAACGCTTATATCGCGGACCGCGAACCGGTCGAACTCAGCCTGGAATATCTGATCCTGACCGGCGTGCTCAACCGCGGCTACACCATCGAGCCGTGGACGCCCATCCATTCCCTGACCTGGGGCAAGTACATGGCCTGGGATTTGCGCGGCAACATAGGCGCGGAGATCGAGCGTGCTATGCTGCTCAAAACGCTCTCGCTCAAACAGGTGA
>QKII01000320.1 GCA_003249625.1 Propionivibrio sp.
TTACCGACCTCTATTCGTCCTATCCCAAGATCCTGTACCGTATCCTTCGCATGATCTTTCGTCCCTGGAAAGATCCCCGTGCCGTAGCGCTGGGAATCGTGGGAAACCTTAGCTATCGTTACAATGACTTGCGCGACCGGAAACTCAATGCGAAACGAGCGAGCGCGGAACCTGCCGCCGAAGCACATGCTCTTCCTCAGCCCGTCGAGAGTACAAGTTTAAGGGAGGGGCAAGTTCTCTCTTAGGAAAAGGTTTTTCTAATACACTCGGTGCAGAGAACGGAAGGTGTCAGTCATTTCTGATTGATGCCCGTCGACCCCCGGAACGCAAACACCCGCGTTGCCAGATCGTTCCCCAAACCGGTACGGGTCGACAGATGCCAGCGCCTAGGGCGGCGGCACCTTGGCCGGCATCGTTTGTCGCGCCAAGGAAAGATGGCCCCGTTCGACCCGCAAAATGCTGACCGACTTTCTGGGAATCCGGTTGCCAGAAGCATAGCTGATCACGCCCGTCACCCCTTCGAACTGCTCGATCCCGGCGAGCGCCTCAAGCACCGCAGCAGGGTCGGCGCTCTTGGCCCGGGTGATCGCTGTGGCGAGCAACCGGACGGTGTCGTAGCCGAGCGCCGCGAACGCGTCGGGCGCACTACCTGGGTACGCGCTCGTGTAGATCTCGCGAAATGCCGCAACCGTGGGGTCGGGATTATCCTTGCCCAAGTATGCATGCGTTGTGAAGAATACGTTGCCAAGCTCGGCGTGCCGCTGCCAAAGTTTCTCGGCATCGAAACTATCTCCGCCCAGGATAGGACCGGAGTATCCGGCTTTGCGCAGTTCCCGAACGCCTTCGATAATCTCCTCGGGCACCGCCACCGACAGGAAGACCAGATCGGGGCTGCCGATGCCGCCGATCGCGCGGTTCAGTTCAGCCTTCTTACTAAAGCGGCGCGCCGAGACGACACGACCTCCCAGTTCTTCGAAACGCGCGCGGAAATAACGCTGTAGCAAGCTCGTGTATTCCTTGGCGGCGTCGTAGACGATGGCGGCCGTGCGGGCGGACAATTCTCCGTAGCCCCACTCGGCCGCGGCCGCGGCTTGAACGTTGTCTCCGAAGCAGGCTAGAAACAGGTACTTCGGGACTTGGGCGGGCAGGTGCGGAGACGTCGCACCGGAAGTCAGAAAGAGCCTTCCGTTCTCGGCTGCGACCGGCGCCGCACCCAACACCATGTCGGTGTCGGAGAGCCCCACGAGTGCAGTCATGGAAGGATAGCGTTTGAGCAGTGCGGCCGTCCTTGTCCGCAGCACTTTGGGCTGGCTTTCCCCGTCCTCGAGCACCAGGCGAAGCTTTCTTCCGAGCACGCCACCTTTCCGATTGATTTCCATTACCGCGAGACGGGCACCGTGCGACGAAGGAATGTCGAGACCCGCCTGAAATCCGGTAAGGTTGTAGAGTGCGCCTACCACCAACGGCGCGGGTTCGGTGGTTGTGCTGCCCGTCATCTGAGCACCGGCCTGCGTCGTCAGGATCGCAGACGTGATGAGGTACAAAATAAATGCTCGTCCTAAACGACTTGGCATGTTGATCGCTTCTAGGCTCGTTTGCGACATAGCGCCCAGTTGCCGGAGGACGAAAAACCGTACGAGAACCGCTGGTTCGCGCTGCCCGCTGTGTCGCTAGCCGTGTTCTTCATCGCGCTCGATATCGGCATTATCGGTATCATCGCGCCGGCCGAAGCCAGAGCAGCCAGTGAGGATGGTCGATAGCCATGAAACAAGCATGACATGTTGCGTACGGTGTGGCAAAAGCGCTGACACGCTTTGATACGCATCAAAGGGGTTTTGCCAGATCGATGCACAGTAGTAATCTTCTTCCGTTTCTTGTGATGAAGAGACTCAGAGGAGGAACGGGACATGCCTCGGCGAATCGTTGAGAGGAGAGCACGATGACCATTCAGCTTGATCACCTCATGGTGCCGTCCCGCAACAAGGTGGCTTCAGCAAAGCTATTGGCCGAGCTACTTGGGGTTCCGTGGTCGGAAACCGGTGTTGGGCCGTTCGCTCCGGTATACGTGAATGATGGATTGACTCTCGACTTCGATGAATGGACCGATCCCTTTCCCATGATTCACTACTGTTTTCGCGTGGGCCAGGACGACTTCGACGTCATTCTTGAACGAATCAAGGCGGCCGGAATACCGTACCGTAGCAACGTCCACGGCCCGATCGATCATAAAATTGACACGCAGCACGGTGGTCGCATCGTCTACTGGAATGAACCCGATGGTCATCAATGGGAAATGCTGACGGTGAGTTATGCACGTCAAGCGGAGTGACGTGTCTGATCAGACGGAGCTGGGTTTGTACCTATACAAGACCTTGGGGATGTCCTAGGCCCCGCGGAAA
>QKII01000023.1 GCA_003249625.1 Propionivibrio sp.
GTGCGGGCAGCACGGTCGATGGCGATATCTCGCGCGCGCGAAAGAAATTCAATTCCGTCTGTTTCGCTGATGATCTGCTTGGCCGCGGCGTGCTAGGCGCGGCGCGGCGGGAACCCGGCGACGATGCGAACCATTTCAGCGGGCGCAAACGGCTTCTCGAGGACAGGGCGGCCGCTTCTCGCCAGAAAGCGTCCGGCGGTGGGCCCGAGCGCATCGCCGGTCACGAACAAGGTCCGCTCGACGAGCGCGGGATGGTGAGTCGAAAGCCAGTCGAACAGTCTCTGACCGTCGATGCCGGGGGTGCCGTCTCGAAGTTTGTTGGAATTTGGTGTGGCGTAGTCTCCGGGTGCTTCAACCCGAATGAGTCCAGCGTTGCTGCGCTGGACAGGAGACCACGCCATGACCAGCACTACCATGAAGCCCGAAGCCGTTCAGCCTGAGGCCGATGCGGCGATTTATCTTTTCGACGACTGGTTCGATCCGATCGAGGCCGGTCTGCGGGATCGGGTCCGCGATTTCATTGAGACGATGTTCCGGACCGAACTGGATGCAGCTCTTGCCCGCCCGCGCTATGCCCGTCGGCCGGCAACGCATGAAGGTGGCGGTGGCGGCGTTTCCGGCCATCGGCACGGCAGTCGAACCCGGACATTGACCGGCACGTTCGGCCAGACGGAGATCACGGTGCCACGCGCCCGGATCGAAACCAGCGATGGCAAGACGATCGAGTGGAAGAGCAAGGCCTTGCGCGCCTACCAGCGTCGAACGAAGGCCGCCGACGCGCTGATTGCGTCGACCTATCTCGCCGGCACCAACACGCGCCGTGTCCGCCGGGCGCTCGCCGCTCTGTTCGGCGGCGCGGTTGGCAAGGATACCGTCAGCCGGGTCTGGCGAAAGGTGAAGACTGACTGGGAAGCCTGGAATAGCCGATCGCTGGCCAACGAACCGATCGTGCGCCTCATCCTCGACGGCACGGTCGTGCGCGTCCGCCTCGACCGGAAGGCAACCTCGATCTCGCTGCTGGTGGTGATCGGGGTGCGCGACGACGGGCAAAAGGTGCTTTTGGCAGTCAAGGACATGGGCGGCGAGACAACCGAAGCCTGGCGTACGGTGCTCGACGACCTGATCGCCCGCGATCTGCGCCGGCCGCAGTTCCTGATCGTCGATGGCGCACCAGGGCTGGAGAAGGCGATCGCCGCCGTCTGGAACGGCGTACCCTTCCAACGCTGTACGGTTCACAAGCATCGCAACCTCCTCAGCCACGCGCCCGAGCGCCTGCACGAAGAGATCACCGCCGACTATACCGACATGATCTACGCCGCGACGGCGGAGGAAATCCAGGAACGGCGCAAAGCCTTCGTCCGCAAATGGCGGCTTCGCCACCGCGCTGTCGCCGATAGCCTTGAAGAGGCCGGTGACGCCCTGTTCGCCTTCACGCGTTTGCCACCATCGCAATGGCGAAGCGCCAGGACATCGAATGCTATCGAGCGCCTCCACGAGGAGTTTAAACGGCGCATCAAAACACAGACGGTGCTGCCTTCGGCCGACACAGCAGCCATGTTGTTCTGGGCTCTGCTCGCTTCCGGTCAGATCAACATGCGAAAGGTCGATGGCTGGCAGACGTTAAGCGCGAAGATCGCCGAAGGGGACCTCGGGCTTGACCCGAGGATTGAACTGGCCGCCTGAACCGATATCTTCAACCTGCCGGAGGCAGCGGCACGCCGAATTCCAACACAAGCAAATACGCTACCCGGGCACACATAGCCTCGATATGTCGCTCTGGCTCATGGGGGGAAAGACGCCGGTTAGCGTTTTTGCGCAGTCTACCGACAAGGTTTTGGGGAAGTGGGGGACCAAAGATTCCACCTTCGGAATTTTTACCATGGATGATGGCACGATTTGGTCGATGAACATTTCTTGGGCGCTGCCTGAAGTCTGGCCCGGCGCTGTCTACGGCATCGAAATCGGAATTGTGGGAACCGAAGGTGTCATCGATATCGAGGACACCCACCGCGACCTGGTGATGGCCACGAATGTGTCGCAGGGCGCCGGATATGCACCGGAGGGGTACAAGGCTCCGGAACGCCATGTCGATTTTCTCACCAGTTATCCGCCGGGCGACCTGTATGACGGCCAATTGTGGGGGCCAATGCGTGAAGAAACCAACTCCTGGTACCAGCGTATTTATACCGGTCAATCGACCCCACATGCGACGGCTGCCGATGGGCACCGCAACCTTCTGTTGACGATGGCCATGGATATGTCTGCCCGTCGCGGCGCGGCTGTGGCGTTGCCGCCCGATCCGGAAGAACTCATGGCGGACCTGAAGTGAGGTGGGGAGAATAGAATTGAATTTGGCGGAAACCAACCGGGGGATGTGTCAAGGTCGGCCGGATGACGT
>QKII01000041.1 GCA_003249625.1 Propionivibrio sp.
TGGCCCATTGGCCGGACGGCGAGAAATTGAATTCCCGATAGGCACTATGGCCGCTGTGCCCGACGAAGGCCTCGAAGCAGGTGTGTTCCCAGAGATTGTCAACGCGGGCCGGGTCTTGTTGTGCCGGCACGCGCAGTCGGGCGATGTCGCCGCGCAGGCAATAGTGGAAGACGACGTGCCCCGGGTGGAAGTCGATCGTCGCTTCGATGCTGCGGACGGCCGGGGCTGGAGTCGCGGGGTGCGGAACAAGGGTGAAGGTGTGCTTAGAGGGCATCATGGCGTGTCGAGGTAAGTCGTTTTCAGGTCGGCAAGAAAAGCCTTCGTGATCTCGTCAAGGCGGCGGGATTTTCTGGAAACGAGATGGAAGGTTACGTCATACTGAAACAGTAAAGGGTTGAGCGGCGCCATCAGTCCGAGCGATACGTACGGTTCGGCGAAGTGTTGCGGAAGATAGCCGAGATGCCCCGACATGATCAGCAGTGCCATGGCCTCCATGTTGTCGGCGATGGCCGTGGTGCGGTAGGGCGGTGCGGTCGGCATCGAGGCCGGAAGTGCATAGCTGCGCCAGGCCCAGTCGTGGTCGCTTACATCGCTGGCGGTGACTTGTCCGGCAACCGGAAAGAGTGGATGGGTATGCCCGCAGTAGGCGATTTGCCGTTCGATGAACAGGGGGGTGTAATCGAGGGCCGGCGCACGGTGCCAGAAATAGCCGATGGCGATCTGGATACCGCCGTTCAACAATCGCTCTTCCAAATCGCGCGGGGAATGGATGCCGATATTGAAGCGAACAGCTTCGTTGCGCTCCCGAAAACGGCGGATCGCTTGACTGAGCCGGATGTTCTGCGTGGTTGGCGTGTGCCCGATCAGGCCGATGTCCAGCGTGCCGACAAGCTGCTTGCCGATATTTCTTGCTTGGCGTTCGAAGTTTTCAACAGTGCGCAGCAACTCGCGGCTCATTTCGACGAACCACCGGCCCTTGTCGGTCAATTGAAAGCCGCTACGGCCGCGCTGGCACAGCCGGAAGCCGAGCCGAGTTTCGAGTGTTGCGAGTTGCGTGCTGATCGTCGGCTGGCCGACGTTGAGCAGTGTCTGTGCCTGGCTGATTCCGCCAGCCTGGACGACCGTCAGAAAAACGCGAATCAGGCGCAGGTCGAGGTCGCTCAGCTGTCCGATCATGGATCAATTTACATTGAAAAACGTCAATGTAAACGTTTGTCATTCGTCATTCAATCCGATTGTTTCGGGACGTAGACTGGCTCACGTCGCCGTTACCGCGAGTCGGAGAAAGCAATGCCAGTTGAACCCTTGTTCCAACCTGTCAGCGGAAATACCATGCCGCGTTTCGGTGGCGTGGCAACGATGCTGCGTTTGCCGGTCGTCGAGAACGCAGACGACCTCGATGTGTGCTTTGTCGGCGTTCCGTTTGACCTCGGTACGTCGAACCGCTCGGGTACGCGTCTCGGGCCACGCCAGATCCGCGCCGAATCGGCCCTGATTCGTCCCTACAATATGGCGACACGGGCGGCGCCGTTCGATTCGCTGCGTGTTGCCGATGTCGGTGATATCGCGATCAATCCCTATTCGCTGCACGACTCGATCGCGCGGATCGAGGATGGTGCCTCGGCTTTGATCAACAAGGGATGCCGCCCGATCGCACTCGGTGGCGACCATACCATTACCCTGCCGCTGCTGCGCGCGATGCATCAGCGCCACGGCAAGGTCGGGCTGATTCATGTCGATGCGCACTCGGATATCAACGACACGATGTTCGGCGAAAAGATCGCGCACGGCACGCCGTTCCGCCGTGCGGTTGAGGAAGGTTTGCTCGATTGTCACCGGGTTGCGCAGATTGGTCTGCGCGGCAGCGGCTATACCGCGGAGGATTTCGACTGGAGCCGGGAACAGGGGTTTCGCGTCGTTCCTGCAGAAGAATGCTGGTTCAAGTCGCTGGCACCGTTGATGCGTGAGGTGGTGGCGCATGTCGGTAGTGGCCCGGTGTATCTGAGCTTCGATATCGACGGCATTGATCCTGCGTTTGCCCCGGGAACAGGGACCCCTGAAGTGGGAGGGCTGACAACGCCGCAAGCGCTGGAAATCATCCGTGGGTTGCGCGGCCTGAATCTTGTCGGCGCGGATGTCGTCGAGGTGTCGCCGCCCTATGACCCGTACGGCACGACGGCGGTACTTGCCGCCAATCTGGCTTTCGAGATGCTGTGCGTCATGCCCGGCGTCGTTTATCGGGAACGGGAGTCAACGTTCCGCTCTTCCTGTAATGTTTCATGATCCGAAAGGGAGTTCGCATGAAAAAAGCTGTTCTTTCCGTTTCCTTCGCCCTCGCTTTCGCGGCGGCACCGATATTGGCAGCCGATCTGGTCGTCGTCTCGTTCGGCGGCAACAACAAGGATGCGCAGGCCAAGGCGTTTTACGAGCCTTTCCAGAAGTCGACCGGCGGTAAGCTGGTCGCAGGCGAATACAGTGGCGAATTGGCGAAGATCAAGGCGATGGTCGACACCCGCAGCGTCAACTGGGACGTCGTCGAGGTCGGTTCGTCAGAACTTGCCCGCGGTTGCGAGGAAGGACTGTTCGAGCAACTCGATCCGGCAAAGATTGCTGACGGCAAGGATCTGATTGACGGCGCGGTTCAGCCCTGTGGCGTCGGGATATTTGTCTGGTCGACCGTGCTGGCCTACGATGGCGATCGCCTCAAGGTCGGTCCGAAGAACTGGAAGGATTTTTGGGATGTGAAGAAATTCCCGGGCAAGCGGGCGATGCACAAGGGCGCGCTTTATTCCCTGGAGATCGCGTTGCTGGCCGATGGAGTGGATCGCAAGGACGTGTATAAAACCTTGAGCACGCCGGTGGGCGTGGATCGCGCCTTCAAGAAGCTCGATCAGTTGAAACCGCACATCCAGTGGTGGGAGGCCGGTGCACAACCGGCTCAGTATCTTGTCGCTGGCGATGTGGTGATGAGTACCGCCTATAACGGGCGTATCGCGAATGCGCAGAAGGAAGGCAAGAACCTGAAGATCGTCTGGGACGGCAACATCTACGATTTCGACTATTGGGCGATCCCCAAGGGGAGCAGCAAGGTGGCAGAGGCGCAGAAGTTCATCGGTTTCGCCAGCCAGCCGGAGAATCAGAAAGTCTTTTCGGAAACGATCGCCTATGGGCCGGCGAGCAAAAAGGCGCTGACGTTGGTCAACAAGAAGGCACTCGGCGAATTGCCCAATGCGCCGCAGAACAACGCCCATGCCGTCGTCGTCGACACGCGCTTCTGGACGGAGTACGGCGAGTCACTGGAGCAGCGTTTCAACGCCTGGGCGGCGCGCTGACCGACTCTGGAAATGAAAAAGCCGGCAGGAATCGCCGGCTTTTTTGCGGATCGCTTTGGGGTCGTATGAGGATCAGACCAAGGCCTTTACGGCTGCATCGTAATCCGGTTCGTTCTTGATTTCGGAAACGAGTTCGCTGTACAGAACCTTGTTGTTCTCGTCGAGAACAACAACAGCGCGCGCGGCGACGCCGACCAGCGGACCGGTGGATAGTTCGACACCGTAGTTCTTGATGAACTCGTTGCCGCGCATCGTCGACAGCGTGATGACGTTGGTCAGGCCTTCGGCGCCGCAGAAGCGTTTCTGAGCGAACGGCAGATCGGCGGAAATGCACAGGACGACGGTGTTCGGCAGTTCGCTGGCGCGCTTGTTGAAGGTGCGTACCGAGGTGGCGCAGGTTGGCGTGTCGATGCTCGGGAAGATGTTCAGCACCTTGCGTTTGCCGTCGAACTGCTTGAGGGGAATGTCGGACAGATCAGCGCCGACGAGCGAAAAATCATGAGCGGTCTGGCCTTGTTTCGGGAAGTCGCCGATGACCTTGATGGGATTGCCGCCGAGGGTAACGATGTTGGTTGTCATATTGTTTCCTCTAATTGTCTGGTTGTAATGGGTATTTCTGCGTCGGTCCGCCAGCGGGTTCGGCGCGGCCGATGGCTCTTTGTCAGCGAGCGTGTGGAAAAGTTCGTAACGCCGGGTTCCGGTATCATTTCGTCTTCCCCAACCCTCATGATGTTGCCGACATGTCCCACGATACGCCTATCCCCACTCGCCTTGAAGACTATACGCCGCCGCCGTTCCTGATCGATGCTGTTCGTCTCGATGTCGATGTTCGCGATCAGGAAACTCTGGTTACGGCTGTTCTCAATGTCCAGCGGAATTCAACGGTCGTCGATCGTGTTCCATTGGTACTCGACGGCGAGGATCTGGAAACCCTGTCGGTCAGTGTGGACGGGCGTGGACTGGCGGCGAGCGAGTTCAGTGTTGACGGCAACCGGTTGGTGATCGCCGAGGTTCCGGATAGCTTCACGCTGACGACGACAGTGCGCATTCAACCCGACAAGAACACACAGCTCTCCGGCTTTTACCGCTCACGTGACGGTTACTTCACGCAGTGCGAGCCGGAAGGGTTCCGGCGTATCACCTGGTTCATCGATCGGCCCGATGTGATGGCGCGCTACACGGTAACGCTGCATGCCGACAAGGCGACGTTTCCCGTCCTGCTGGCCAACGGCAACCCGGTCGCAGCCGGTGACGAGGCGGATAGCCGCCATTTCGCGACTTGGGAGGATCCGTTCCGCAAGCCGAGTTACCTGTTCGCCATGGTTGCCGGCAAACTCGATGTCTTGCGGGATACCTACCGCACGGCGTCGGGACGCGAGGTTCAACTGGCAATCTTCGTCGAACCCGGCAAGCTCGATCAGTGCGCGCATGCGATGGAAGCCCTGAAGAAGTCGATGCGCTGGGACGAGCGGCGTTTCGGCCTCGAGTGCGACCTCGACCACTACATGATCGTTGCCGTCGGCGACTTCAACATGGGGGCGATGGAGAACAAGGGGCTCAATATCTTCAACACCAAATACGTGCTGGCGCGTGCCGATCTGGCGACCGATGGCGACTTCGAGAACATCGACCGTGTCGTCGCCCACGAGTATTTCCACAACTGGACCGGTAACCGCGTGACCTGCCGCGACTGGTTTCAGCTCTCCCTGAAGGAAGGACTCACCGTTTTTCGCGACCAGGAATTCGGCGCCGACACGCACAGCCGGCAGGTCGCTCGCATCCGCGAGGTGCGCGGTCTGCGCGCCATGCAGTTCCCCGAGGATGCCGGTCCGATGGCGCATCCGGTGCGCCCGTCGACCTACGTCGAGATCAACAACTTCTACACGGCGACGGTCTATGAGAAGGGCGCCGAGGTCGTGCGGATGATCCAGACGCTGATCGGTCGTGATGCCTTCCGCAAGGGGATCGACATCTATTTTGAGCGGCACGATGGGCAGGCGGTGACCTGTGATGACTTCGTCGCGGCGATGGCGTCGGCGTCCGGCTTCGATTTTTCCCCGTTCATGGCCTGGTACCGCCAAGCTGGAACGCCGCGCGTTGCGGCACGAGGTATGTACGACGCGGCGAGCCGTCGCTATGCGCTGACGCTTGCGCAATCCTGCGCGCCGACGCCGGGACAGCCGGAAAAAACGCCGTACCTGATCCCCGTCGCAATCGGCCTGGTCGGGCCGGACGGCAAGGATGTCGATCTGGCGGGCACGACGACGACGGTCCTGCAACTCACAGAGCCTGAGCAGACCTTCGTTTTCGAAAACGTCCCTGATGCCCCTGTACCATCGTTGCTGCGCAATTTTTCGGCACCGGTCGTTCTTGACTATCCCTACAGTGACGCCGAACTCGCGCACCTGTTGGCTCACGACAGCGACCCGTTCAACCGCTGGGAGGCCGGGCAACGCCTGTTCGGGCGACTGATCCTAACCAACGCCGAGCGGATCGGGCAGGGGGGAAATCCCGAATGGCCAGCCAGCGTAATCGACGCGGCGCGCAAGGTGTTGCTCAGCGACAGCGATCCGGCGTTCATCGCCGAAGCACTGACCTTGCCTGGCGAGGCCACGCTGGCCGAACAGATGGAGGTTGTCGACCCCGAGGCGTTGTTCCTGGCGCGCAGTGGCCTGGCGCGGGCGCTGGCAGTGGCGCTGGAAACCGATTTCCGGACGCTCTACACGCGTCTGGCCCCGGTCGGCGACTATCGGCCGGATACGGCCGAGGCCGGGCGGCGGCGCTTGCGCAATCTATGCCTCGATTTTCTGAATCGCACCGATACCTCCGGCAATCGCGCGCTGGCCTTTGGCCAGTTCCTATCTGCCGACAACATGACCGACCAGTTCGCCGCGCTTGCCGTGCTGGCCAACAGCTCCGGTGATGAGGGTGGGCGGGCGCTGGCGGATTTTTACCAGCGCTGGCAGCATGAGGCGTTGGTCGTCGACAAGTGGCTGGCTGTGCAGTCTGCGAGCTGTCTGCCGGATACGCCGCAACGCGTGGACGAGCTTACGCGCCATCCCGCCTTCGATCTGAAAAACCCGAACAAGGTGTATTCGCTGCTGCGCACCTTCGGCGCAAATCACCGGCACTTCCATGCGGCCGACGGGCGTGGATACCGCTTCCTCGCTGACAGAATCGGCGAACTCGATCCGGTTAACCCGCAGGTTGCCGCGCGCCTCGCTCGTTGTTTCGATCGGTGGATGAAATTCGATAACGGCCGACAGGCGCATGCGCGAGCGGCGCTCGAAAGCCTGCATCGTCGGGAGGGCTTGTCGCGCGACGTTTTCGAGGTGGTGGACAAAGCATTGCGATAACCTGATTTTCAGTGGCCATTACCGCTGCATTGGATAATGGTTGCGTGGTTTGACATCGGCGCGGTGGCATTTGGCAAACAATTTGTCGTTCTCATTGCCTGTGGCGCCGGTGCGTTCAACACTGTGGATCTGTGCGCTTGTCTTCGATGGTGACCCCGGTCTGTCGATGCGCCATTCCGATGCGCTTCAATACCGAATACATCGGGTTGAAGGGTGTGCTGGCGAGGCCCGGCGGCATACGATTATCTGATTCCGGGGTTTTCTTATCCTTCCCGCAATGGGACAATCCTGCCTTCTTTTTTTTGGCATGCCGAGAAGGCGGATAACTGCCACCCGTGCCGCAAAGGGGAGTCGCTCACGATCGAAGCCCCGATAGGGTCGATTGAATGAAGCGTTTCACAGTATTGTCTTTGCTATTTCTCGTAGCGTCCCCCGTCTCCGCCGATACAAACACGCCCGACATCACGCTGCTCGATCTGTGGATACAGCACCGTGCCTGGATCATTGTGCTGTCGATACTTCTGTCTCTGCTGACAGCTGCTCTCGTGCGGGTTGGTTGGCAGCGTTGGCAGCTACGACTTGCCGAGCAGCAGTTGCGGCAGGAAAAACAGCATCTCGCCGACGTGATCTGGGCCACCGACGTCGGGACGTGGGAGTGGAACGTGCAGACCGGCGAGGTGGTTTTAAACGAGCGCTGGGCTGGAATTGTCGGCTACCGGCTTGATGATCTCGCTCCGGTA
Organism: Propionivibrio sp.; assembly: GCA_003249625.1. The sequence goes on from QKII01000041.1 coordinate 7,429, forward strand.
AGCATCGATACCTGGAACCGGTTGGCACACCCCGACGACCAGGTGCTCGCGAACGAACGTCTGCGCCGCTGTTTCCAGCGGCAAGCAGAGACATACGAGTGCGAGGTGCGCCTGCGTCACCGTGACGGGCACTGGGTCTGGGTGCATGCCTGTGGGCGCGTGGTGGAATGGACGTCGGACGGTAAGCCACTGCGCATGTCGGGGACACATCAGGACGTTACTGCGCGCAAGGAGCACGAAGCGGTGATGGCTGGCAGCGAAGCGCGTTTGCGTACCATCTTCGGTATTTTGCCCATTGGCGTGGCGTTGCTCGACCGCGAAGGGCGGATCATAGAATGCAATGCGGCGTCGGAGCGGATGCTCGGGCTGGGGCGCGCCGAATTCCTGGTGCACAAGCTCGAAGGCGGGGAGGTGGAGCTGTTCTTGCCGGATGGAACGCCGATGCCGCAGGAGTCCTACGCCAGTGTCCGTGCTTTCGCGGAGGGGCGGCCTGTCCAGGATGTTACTTTCGAGGTGCGCTCACCTACCGGAAACAGTTGGCTCAGCGTCAGCGCCACACCCATCGAGCATCCGCGTTATGGAATGGTGATGGCCTACGTCGACATCACCCAGGCGCGACAGGCCGAAGCGCGCCTGCAACTGGCTGCCAGCGTGTTTTCCCACGCGCGAGAAGGGATCGTGATTACGGATGCTGACGCCAATATCCTTGATGTAAACGAGGCGTTCTCCGAGATTACCGGCTATGCCCGCGAGGAAGTCCTCGGTCGCAACCCGCGCCTGCTCAATTCCGGCTGGCAGACGGCCGACTACTATGCAGAGATGTGGCGGACTCTCCTGGAAAATGGCCACTGGTACGGCGAGGTCTGGAACAGGCGCAAGGGCGGCGATATATTTCCCGAGATGCTGAAGATCAGCGCCGTGCGTGACGTGCATGGCAAGATTCGGAACTACGTCGGACTTTTCTCGGATATCACCGAGATCAAGACACATCAGCAGCAGCTTGAGCACATCGCGCACTACGACGTGCTGACCAACCTGCCGAATCGCCTGCTGTTCGGCGAGTACCTTCATCAGTCTATGGCTCAGGCGTTACGGCGCGACAACCAGCTGGCGGTGATCTATCTGGATCTCGATGGATTCAAGGCAATCAACGACCAGCATGGGCACAACGTGGGCGACAGACTGCTCGTCGCATTGGCACACCGAATGCGCGCTGTGCTACGGGAAGGGGACATTCTGGCGCGGCTGGGGGGTGATGAATTCGCCGCAGTACTTGTCGATCTGAACTCGGCCGTCGAATGTCAGCCGGTTCTTGCTCGCCTTCTACGCGCGGCGGCCGATCCTGTGGAAATTGAAGATCTGGTACTGCGGGTGTCGGCGAGCATCGGCTACACGCTGTATCCCAATGACCGCGCCGATGCCGATCAGCTTCTGCGCCATGCCGATCAGGCGATGTATTCCGCCAAGCAACTCGGCAAGAACTGCACCTGTCTGTTTGACGTGGATCAGGATGCCGAGATTCAGAGCCAGCGCGAGACGATCGAACATATTCGTCGCGCCTTTGATCGAAATGAGTTCGTCCTCCACTATCAGCCGAGAGTGAACATGAAGACCGGGCATGTCGTCGGTGCCGAAGCGCTGATCCGCTGGCAGCATCCTCAGCGCGGCCTGCTGTTGCCCGGCGAGTTTCTGCCGGTGGTCGAGAATCGTCCGCTCGGTGTTGCGATCGGT
>QKII01000335.1 GCA_003249625.1 Propionivibrio sp.
GACTTTCCTTGGCCGATGCCGAAAGCATTCTTCGATTTCAGCGTCAGCGAGGCTCGCGTTTTGGCGAAGCGGCATTGGAACTCGGACTGCTCAGTCGCGAGGACATCCGCTTCGCCCTGGCCCGCCAGTTCGAGTATCCCTGCCTGTCACCCGACGACACATCACTCGACCGGAAATTGGTCGCCGCCTTTCGCCCCGACGCGATGATCGTCGAACAACTGCGCGCCTTGCGCAGCCAGCTGATGCTGCGCTGGTTCGATACCGAAGCCGACAGCAAGTCGTTGGCGATCGTCAGCCCCGGCCAGGGTGAAGGTCGCAGCTTCCTCGCTGCGAACCTCGCCATCGTCTTCTCGCAGCTCGGCGAGCGCACGCTGCTGATTGACGCCGACCTGCGTACGCCGGTCCAGCACGTGCTGTTCAGGACCGGCAAGAGCCCCGGACTTTCCGCCGTGCTGGCGGGACGCGCCGGCCATGAGGCCATCGTACGCATTCCAGCCCTGCGCGGCCTTTCGGTCCTGCCCGCCGGAGCTCTTCCGCCCAACCCGCAGGAGTTGCTCGGCCAGGCACGTTTCAACGAGCTTTTGAAAAGCACGTCCCGCCAACACGACGTCATTCTGATCGACACCCCGGCGGCCGACAGCTGCGCCGATGCGTTGACCGTTGCAGCACGATCCGGCGGTGCGCTGCTGATCGCCCGCAAGGATCGCAGCGCGTTCGCCGGCGTCAAGGCGCTGACCCGCGACCTGCAGACCGTCTGCCACCTCGTTGGCTCGGCGCTCAACGACGTACGCGCCTGAAAAAACAACTGACAACAACCGCCCCGGAGAAAGTGAATGAGAAAACTCCTGCTTCCATTGCTGGTCTCGCTGATGCCGCTGAACGGTCTGCGCGTGCTGCTATATCGACTGCTGTTCGGCTACCGCATCGGCAAGAAGGTGCGAATCGGTTTCGGCACGATCATCAGCGTCGCCTCAATGGAAATCGGCACCGGCACGGTAATCGGACCGTTCAACGTGTTCAAGGGGCCGGTCCGCGTCCGCATCGGCGAGCAGGCGAAGATCGGGCGGCTCAACCAGTTCTTCTGCTCCTGGCACATCGTCAACGACAAGTTCGCCGCGCGCAATTACACACCGGTCCTCGAACTCGGCGACCGCTCGCTGGTACTCAACTCGCACTTCTTCGACATCTACGGCCGCGTCGAGATCGGCAACGATAGCTGGATCGCCGGCAACGGCAGCCAATTCTGGACGCACGGCCTCTCGGTGATGGATCGGGACATCATCATTGGAGAGAAGAACTACATCGGCTCCGGCGTGCGCTTCGCCCCCGGAACCGCTGTAGCTCATCGCAACATTATCGCGCTCGGTAGCGTCATCCTGGGCAAGCTCGACGCCTGCGACTCGTTGATTTCAGGCTTCCCTGCCAAGGCCATTCGTTCGATCGCCGAAGACGTGCAGGGCGGCCGCTACCGTTTCAGTTTCGAGGATTGGTGATGCAGACAACCGAGCAAAGCACGGAACTCAACAAGGAGAAATAGCCCATGACCCGTCGACTCGTTTCGGTCTGCATCGCCAGCATCGGCCGCGCCTCGCTGCGCGACACCGTCGAAGGCGTACTCGAAGGCACGCTACCGCCCGGATTCGCTCGCGAGATTATCGTTGCTGACGACAGCGCGAATGGTGAAGCTGCCCGCGTGGTTTCCGGACTGTCCACGAGCCCGTCGATCCGCATCGTCAGCAGCGCCGCGCGTAACATTGCCATCGCCCGCAATTGCGCGATGAGCGAGGCCACGGGCGAGTACCTCGCCTTCATCGACGATGACGAGACTCCAGCCACCGACTGGCTCGAGAATTTGCTTCGACTCGCCGAGGAATGCGGCGCAGACGGAGTACAGGGCTGCGTCATCGGCATCTATCCGACGCGTGGACCGGCGTGGGCACAACAGCTCCGCCCCTACGACAAGCGCTTCGGCGTCAGCGGGCAACCGCAACAGGTCGGCTCGACATGCAATCTTCTCTTGCGCCGTGCTGCGCTGACCCAACGGCATCTCGAATTCAACCCGGCGCTCGGACGTTCCGGCGGTGAGGACACCGACCTGTGTTTCCGACTCACCGCCGGCGGCGGAAGCATCGTAAGTTCAGCCAGCGCGATCGTCTATGAGCACGTCCCGGTCGAGCGTCTCGCCCGCAAGCACCTGATCCGCCGCTATGCACGGGGCGGCTACAGCTACGCCGCGACCGTGCTTGCGCACCACAGACCGGCGCGTCGAGCACTGGAAATAGTCAAGGCAGTCGCCCTCGCCACGGGCTATTCGCTCGGCGCCGTAGTCACCTGGAGACTGATCCCCGCCACTGCAATGCGCTGCACCCTGCGCCTTTCAGGGAACGTTGGAAAGCT
>QKII01000030.1 GCA_003249625.1 Propionivibrio sp.
TCTCAAGGGGGACATGAGCTTCGTCGGTCCGCGCCCCGCGCTGTTCAACCAGAATGACCTGATCGAGCTGCGTACGCGCCAGGGGGTGCACGAACTGGTGCCCGGCCTGACCGGCTGGGCGCAGATCAACGGTCGCGACGAACTGCCGATTCCGCAGAAGGTGGCGCTCGATGTTGAATACCTGCAGCGTCGCTCGTTGTTGTTCGATTGTCTGATCATTGCCCGCACGGCGCTCAAGGTATTGCGGCGCGATGGCGTGTCGCATTGAAATGTCGGCAGCGAGATGCTCGGTGACTATCGTAAAATGCGCAGCATGACGAAACGCTACCGAGAAGCAGAATTTCGATGATTCCCCATTTGCTGGCCAAACGTACCCTGGCGGTTGTGCACGACCTGGTGGCTGTGGTCGTCTGCTGGTTTGCCGCTTACTGGCTGCGTTTTAACCTGGAGATTCCCGCAGTGTATTGGGAGGGTGCGTTGCGTGCCTTGCTTCCGATCTTTGTGGTTTATGCGCCGGCCTGCTGGTTCTTCGGCCTCTATCGTGGAATTTGGCGCTACGCCAGCTTGATGGACTTGCGCCGGATTATTCTCGCCGTCATTACTGCATCGGTTGTCGCCGCGGCGTTGCTGTTCATGCTTCGTCAGCCGGGGATTCCGCGTTCGGTTCTGGTGCTGCACCCCATTCTGCTGGTGTTGCTCATGGGGGGAAGCCGTTTTGCCTATCGCGCCTGGCGTGATCGCGCGCTGTACGGGCGTGTGATGCTGGCTGGCGAGCCGGTCCTGGTGATCGGCTCGGGCGATGCCGCCGACCGTCTGCTGCGCGAACTGGCGCACTCGGCGGACTGGTGCGTCGTCGGTCTGCTCAGCGAGGATGTCCGGCGGATCGGGCATGAACTGCAAGGGGTGAAGATTCTCGGGCCGAACGAGGATCTGGCCGCATGGGCCGAGACACTGGCGGTCAAGCGGGCGATCGTCGCGATGCCCGAAGCGTCTTCGCGCAAGCGGCGACACGCCATGGAACTGGCGGTGCAGGCGGGGTTGTCGGTGATGACCGTTCCGAGCCTGGACGACATGCTGACCGGCCGGGTAGCGGTTTCCGCTGTCCGCCAGGTACAACTCGAAGATTTGCTCGGCCGCGAACCGGTGTCGCTTGATACCGCCGGTCTGCATTCCTGGCTGGACGGAAAGGTTGTGCTGGTGACCGGCGCGGGCGGTTCTATCGGTTCGGAACTGGCGCGCCAGCTCGTGCAATTCAGGCCTGGTCTGCTGATCCTGCTCGATATTTCCGAGTTCGCGCTCTACCAGATGGAGCAGGAATTCCAGCGCCTGCATCCGGAGGCGCACTGTACTTTCGTCGTCGGTGACGTAAAGGACGTTGCCTGGATCGACCGTCTCTTCGCCAGCTACTGCCCAACCGTGGTGTTCCATGCGGCGGCATACAAGCACGTGCCTTTGATGGAGGGCGAGAACGCCTGGCAGGCGGTGCGCAACAACGTGGTCGGGTCGAAGCGACTTGCCGAGGCGGCGCAGCGCCACCGGACGGAAAAATTCGTCCTGATCTCGACCGACAAGGCGGTGAATCCGACCAACGTGATGGGCGCGACCAAACGGCTCGCCGAGCGGGTGCTGGCCGGCTTGCAGAAGGAGAAGGAAGACGGTACGCGTTTCGTCACCGTGCGCTTCGGCAATGTGCTTGGCAGCAACGGCTCGGTGATTCCGACCTTCCGCGAGCAGATTGCGCGTGGCGGGCCGGTGACGGTCACCCACCCCGAGATCATCCGCTACTTCATGCTCATTCCCGAGGCAGCACAGCTTGTCCTGCAGGCCGGACTGATGGGGCAGGGTGGCGAGATTTTCGTTCTCGAAATGGGTGAGCCGGTACGCATCGCCGATCTGGCGCGCGACATGATCCGTCTGTCTGGCCTTTCGGAAAGCGACATACGCATCGAATACACCGGTCTGCGCCCGGGCGAAAAGCTCTACGAGGAATTGCTCACCGATAGCGAACAGACCCTGCCGACGCCGCATTCCAAGCTGCGGATCGCGCTGGCGGAAACCGCGCCGGATCCCGCCTGGATGCGCGAACTCGAAAACTGGCTGCGCGAACCGGTGCCGGAAACCAACAGCGACCTGAAGTTGCGCCTGCACAGCTTCGTGCCGGAGTATTCGCCGCAACTAAGCCGCCACTGCGTGGTGCAATAGCATGGCGACCTACGCGATCGGCGACATTCAGGGCTGCTTCGATGCCTTCTCGCGTCTTATCGATCGCTGTGCCTTCGATCCGGCGCGGGATCGCCTCTGGCTGGTCGGTGATCTGGTCAACCGCGGACCACGTTCATTGGAGACGTTGCGTTTTGTCCGGAATCTCGGCGACGCGGCCGTGACGGTGCTCGGCAACCATGACCTGTCGCTGGTGATGGCGGCCGAGGGCTTCGGCAAACGCAGCAAGGGCGATACCTTCGACGATGTTCTCGATGCGCCGGACTGCGACGAACTACTCACCTGGTTGCGCCGGCAGCCCTTGTGCCATGTCGAAAACGGTTTCTGTCTGGTGCATGCCGGTTTGCTGCCTCAATGGTCGCTGGCCCAGGCACGGCAGCTGGCGCAGGAGGTCGAATCGGCATTAACCGCTAACAACTGGCACGATTTCTTGGCGAATCTGTGGGGCAACGAACCGGTGGCGTGGCGCGATGATCTTGCCGGCTGGCCGCGCCTGCGGGTGATCGTCAATGCCATGACACGAATGCGTTTCTGTACGCCGGAAGGGGTTATGGACATGCACGTCAAGGGGGAGGTCGAGAAGGCGCCACCGGGTTGCGTGCCATGGTTCGACGTGCCCGGACGGCGTAGCGCGGAGGCGACGCTGGTGACTGGGCACTGGTCGGCGCTCGGGCTGAAGATGACTACGAATCTGTTGGCGCTGGACTCCGGCTGCCTGTGGGGTGGACCGCTGACGGCGGTCAGGCTGGAAGATCGGGCGGTGTTTCAGGTACCGTGTGCTCCGGAGGAAACCCGAGTCTGGTAGCGATGGCCGCGTGGGCCTGACGCGACACGTCGCGCCGAGAACGATCGGCGGTGTCGATGATCGGCAGTGGACTCAGTCGTGCAGTCAGGGTGCGGCACGCCAGGATCGCAGCGAAGCAATCCGGGAGCGATGTCATGGCGAAGGACGGCGCCGAGGTCGGATGACCATCCGCGTCGAGGTAGGCAATGGCGATGGGCAACAATGGCCGCCCTGTCTCGATCGCTGGTTGCAGCAAAGCCGCGTGGAATTCCAGCATATGCAGCCCGTCCGTGGTGCGTCCTTCCGGGAAAATCGCGACATCGCGGCCGGTGTTCAGCCGGGTATCGATCTCCTCATTGATCGCGCGCGCATGCCGGCGGCTGCCGCGGTTCAGAAAAACCGTGTCGTTGCGCGCCGACAGCCAGCCGATGAACGGCCAGTGGCGAACTTCCTCCTTCGCAATGAAGGCTGAGGGGCGCAGTGCGTTGATGGCGAAAATGTCCAGCCAGGAGATGTGATTGGCAACGATCAGGCAACCGGGCGGAGCGTCGGTTACCTCGGCGTCGAGACGGATGCCGAGGATTGTCAGGATCTGATGCGACCAGCGCTGGCGCAGTGCCAGTTGCCTTTCGGCTGATACTCGCGGATAAATGACGGCGGCGCCAAAACCCAGCCAGAGCAGGTGCAACGCCAGTCGCACGCAGCGCAGTGCGCGCAGCAGATACGGTGTAGGCGACGGGACGCTCATTCCTAATCTGGCGGAGGCAAACTCCCGTTCGATTACCAGGGCATCTTGCCGAAAGCGTTGGCGAAACAGGCGGCAATGTCGTTGCGGCTCGGCTGGTGGTTCTGACCGCCGCGGCAACCGACCTTGAGGGCGCCCATCACGGCGGCGAGTTGCCCGGTCTTTTCCCAATCCCAGCCTTTGGCGATCCCGTAGAGCAGGCCGGAGCGGTAGGCATCGCCACAGCCGGTCGGATCCACCACTTCCTTGGCCGTGACGCAAGGAATGTCGATGCGCTGTCCCTTGGCGTAGATGAACGAGCCTTCGCCGCCACGCGTGACGATCAGCGCCTCCAGTCGGCTGGCGAGCGCCTCGATAGGCTGCCCGGTTCGGTCGCAGAGCAGTTTGGCCTCATAGTCGTTGAAGCAGGCGTAGTTGGCTTGATCAAGGAAATGCAGCAACTCCTCTCCGGAGAACATGGGCATGCCTTGGCCCGGGTCGAAGATGAACGGGATTTCAGCCGCCGCCAAGTCAGCCGCATGGCGCAACATGCCGTCGCGCCCATCCGGGGCGACGATGGCCAGCGTCACGTCGCGGGCATCGGAAACCTGATTTTGATGCGACAGGCTCATCGCGCCCGGATGGAACGCGGTGATCTGGTTGTCGTCGAGGTCGGTCGTGATGAACGCCTGTGCCGTGAAGCAACCGTCGAGTTGGCGCACGTGGGCGCGCGACAGTCCGAGACTGTCCAGCCGGTTCAGATATGGGCCGGCATCGTCGCCGACGGTGGCCATGATCAGCGGATCGTCACCCAGCAGTTTTAGATTGTAGGCAATGTTGCCGGCGCAGCCGCCGAATTCCCGGCGCATCTCGGGAACCAGGAAGGCCACGTTCAGGATGTGAATCTGCTCCGGCAGAATGTGGTTTCGGAAACGGTCATGGAAAACCATGATGTTGTCGTAGGCGATCGAACCACAGACGAGTGTGTGCATGGCGGAAACAGGCGTGTTGGAGAGGCCGCGATTATAGCACCGCGCGGAAACCTGCCTTTTTCGCCGAAGCCGGCTATTCAGGGATAGAAAACGTACAGCCGGTAGCCGGCGGGGCTCAATTCGCGCGCTTCGAGCCAGAGGCGGACAGGAATGTCGGCGTTGGCTGCGAAGCCTTTGTCTGCAGCAAATCTTGGCGGCAGATAGTCTTTCGGCGAGAACACGCGGCGGGCTATCGCCACATCTTGCGTGTCGGTCAGCGAGAGTTCAAGCGAGGGATAGTCCTGTGCGTAAGGCGCGCGGTTGCGCAGTGTCGCATTAAGAACAAGCAGATTGCCGCGTGCCGCGTCTGTCTGCAGGTCCGAATTCTCGATGCTGACGAGGTCGGTGTGCCGCGGGAGAGGCAGATTGCTGCCGAGCGCCGCCGAAAATGCTTCGAGCAGTGGCGCGGTGGCTGGGAACGAAACGGCGAGTTTGCTGCGGAAATGGAATACCCCCTGGCCAGCCAGTCCGACGACCAGCAGCACGGCTGCCAGAGAGAACAGCCAGTGAGTCCGCCGGCTCTCGGGCTCGAAGTGACTTGTGGTGACAGCACCTTCCGCCCATTTGCTGTAGCCGGGGATTTCCGTCGTATCGCGCGGCAGGATCAGACTGTCGGCGAACTCGGGCGAAGGCGAAAGTGTTGGCTCTACCATGCGAAAACCGCTTGTCGGCGGAGTGTCGTCTGCCGTGGAAAATGGAATCGGTTCGGCCGGACTCTCCGGGTGGGTTTCCGTTTCTATCGCAGTTTCAGTGACTGTCTCCGGGGTGGCAGATGCCGCCGTCTCGTCGGTCACGATAGGGGCAACGCTTGTCGGCACGGGAGCTGCTGCGGGCTGGAGTGGCATTTCCAGCAGGCTGTCGAGGGCGTTGAAAACCACCTGGCAATGACCGCAGCGAACCTTGCCGGCACGCACCTTGAGCTGTTCCGGCGTAACGCGGAAGACGGTCTGGCACTCCGGGCAGCGCGTTCTCATAAGTGCACCGTTCAGGCCGGCTTGGTTCCGGCCAGGCAGACCCAGCCTTCGCGGGTGTCAGCGACGGCGAGGTCGATCCACGGGGCGTAGGCAGCGATCAGTTCATCGGTCTGCTCGGCCAGAATGCCGGATAAAGCGAGTCGGCCGCCGGTGCGAACGTGCGCGCAAATTGCCGGCGCGAGTGCCTTGAGCGGGTTAGAGAGAATGTTGGCGACCACGATGTCGAACTGACCCTCAATCTCGCTAGCTGAATCGGCGAAGTGGGTACTTACATTGTTTCGCTCGGCGTTGTGTTGGGCGGCGATGACGGCCTGCGGGTCGATGTCGACACCGAGTACCTCTTGCGCGCCGAGCTTTGCCGCGGCGATGGCCAGGATGCCCGAGCCGCAACCGTAGTCGAGCAGGGATACGCCCGACGTAACGTTGCGTTCCAGCCATTCAAGACAGAGACGGGTCGTCGGGTGCGAGCCGGTGCCGAAAGCCATGCCGGGGTCAAGGACGAGGACGATGGCCTCGGGGTCGGGCGCGGTATGCCACGACGGGACGATCCATAGACGGTCAGAAACGCGGATCGGGTCGAACTGTGACTGGGTGAGCTGCACCCAATTCTGCTCTTCGACCGCCTCGCTGGTGTATTTGGGCAGGCTTTCCAGCCCGGCTTGCGGAGCGCAGGCCTCGAGCAGTTCGTCGATGTCGGTTTCCGGGTCAAGCAGCGCGACGACGCGTGAGCGCGTCCAACCCGGGGTGGTGATCGATCCGGGTTCGCCGAATTGCGGCGTTTCCTCCGGTGTGCCGGCGTCGGCGTCCTCAATGCTCGCGGAGAGGGCGCCGGCGTCGATCAGGGCGTCGGCCAGGCGCTCGGCGTGAGCGCAGTCGGTTTCAATGGTGACGGAAATCCAGGGCATGAATCGGTGTTTTTGGTTGTTCTCAGTTCTTGACTTCGCTGAGCGCGGCGAGCCGCTTTTCCAGATAGTGGATGCTGGTGCCGCCCGCGATAAAGTTGGCATCCTGCATCAGTTCCTGGTGCAGCGCAATATTGGTCTTGATCCCGTCGATGCTCATTTCCGAGAGGGCGATGCGCATGCGTCGGATGGCCTGCTCCCGCGAATCGCCATAGGCAATGACCTTGGCCACCATCGAATCATAATGTGGCGGCACAGTGTAGCCTTGGTAGATGTGTGAGTCGACGCGGATTCCGGGGCCGCCGGGGGGGTGGTAACGAGCAATCTTGCCGGGAAAAGGCACGAACGTGTAGGGATCCTCGGCGTTGATGCGGCATTCGATGGCGTGCCCGCGCAAATTCACTTCGCGTTGGCGGAAGCTCAGCTTCTCGCCAGCGGCGACACGGATTTGCTCCTGGACGATATCGATGCCGGTGATCATTTCGGTGACCGGATGTTCGACCTGGACGCGGGTGTTCATCTCGATGAAGTAGAACTCGCGGTTTTCATACAGGAACTCGAAGGTGCCGGCGCCGCGGTAGCCGATGCGCTTGCATGCCTCGGCACAGCGTTCGCCAATGCGCGTGATCTGCCGGGGCAGGATTCCCGGTGCAGGCGCTTCCTCGATGATCTTCTGGTGCCGGCGCTGCATCGAACAGTCGCGCTCGCCGAGATAGATGGCGTTGCGCTGACTGTCGGCGAGTACCTGGATTTCGATGTGCCGCGGATTCTCCAAGTATTTTTCCAGATAGACGTTGGCATTGCCGAAAAAACTGAGTGCTTCGGTACGGGTCGTATTTACCGCGTTGAGCAGTGCCGCTTCCGTATGTACCACGCGCATGCCGCGACCGCCGCCACCGCCGGCGGCCTTGATAATCACTGGGTAGCCAACCGCTTTGGCGATCTTCAGTATTTCTTTCGGATCCTCCGGCAAAGCGCCGTCCGAGCCCGGTACGCACGGCACGCCGGCGGCCTTCATTGCAGCCTTCGCGGAGACCTTGTCGCCCATCAGGCGGATTGTCTCCGGGCGAGGCCCAATGAAGACGAAGCCGGAAGACTCCACGCGCTCGGCGAAATCGGCATTCTCCGAAAGGAAACCGTAGCCGGGGTGGATCGCCTCGGCGTCGGTCACCTCGGCGGCCGAGATGATCGCCGGAATGTTGAGATAGCTCTGGTTCGACGGTGCCGGGCCGATGCAGACGGATTCGTCGGCCAGTTTGACGTATTTCGCGTCGCGGTCGGCCTCGGAGTGCACGACGACGGTCTTGATGCCCATTTCGCGGCAGGCACGCTGGATGCGCAGAGCGATTTCGCCGCGGTTGGCGATGAGGATCTTGCCGAACATGGCGCTCTCCTAGCCGATGATGAACAAGGGCTCGCCGTATTCGACCGGCTGGCCGTTGTCGACCAGAATTTCCTTGATCGTGCCGGCAAACTCCGATTCGATCTCGTTGAGCAGCTTCATTGCCTCGACGATGCACAGCGTGTCGCCGACCTTGACCGTATCGCCGACTTCGACGAACGGTGCCGAATCCGGGCTTGATGAGCGGTAGAAGGTGCCGACCATCGGCGATTTGACGACTTCGCCCTCGGCGTCCTCGGCTTCGTCTTCCAGTTCATCGTCAAACGTCGAGGATTTCTCGCGGTGGATGGGGGCACCCGGCATTGCCATTGGGGCTTGCGGAATCATGTAGGTCTGGGGCGCGGCGGCCGCCATCATCGTGTGCTTGACGATGCGGACCTTTTCTTCGCCCTCGGTGACTTCGAGTTCGGCGATGCCGGATTCTTCGACGAGGTCGATCAGTTTTTTGAGTTTACGTAAATCCATTTGGAGTGCCTCCTTGGGGTTGGGGCGTTGGATGTGGGGAGTGAAGGCGGGCGAAGCCTGATTAATCGAGTTTGACGTTAAAGGTAGTCAAAATACGGCGAAAAAACGCTTCTGGTTGATCTGCGCCGTGGTCGTTCGTTACTTGTTCGTCACTTTTCCATTGTGCTTCCGAAGAGCACGAACAGGGGAGCTTGGCCGAAATTCGTTCGAGAACTAACGGATTTTAGCCGATTGTCCGGAAAGCTGCCGGCGCAGCAGGTTCTCCAGTTCGGCCTCGGGCAGTCGACCGGTTCGGATCGCAACTGGTTCCGCGTTGCGGTCAAGAATCAGAGTAAACGGCAGTCCGGCCGCATCGTTGCCGAGTTCGGTGCTTAATTCAATGATTCCGGGCCCGCCAACGAGCGAGGGATAGGCGAGCGGCGTGCGTGCAGTGAAGGCGCGGACCGCTTCGGCGGAGTCGGCGGCGATGCCGACGAATTGCACGCCCTCGGCCGCGTAGTCGGTGTGGAGACGTGAAAAGTAAGGGATCTCTTCGCGGCACGGCGGGCACCAGGTTGCCCAGAAGTTGACCACCATAATCTTGCCGCGCCATTGCCAAGCGCGTCATCCAGCGTCGTGGCGAACAGGCGGTCAATGGCCTGACGCCTCCCGGAGTCTTTGTTGGTTGCCTGCCAAAATACGGAGGCCCCTGTCACGATGAGCAGCAAAGCCGCTCCGGCCAGTCTCCAACGGCGCGTCATCACCGCGCGGCGCTATCTGCTGCCAGCATCTTCCGGACCGCATCGATCCGTGCCCGGGCGCGCGGTTGCCCGTTGCGCTTCTTGAACGTCACCCGTTCATCGTTCAACGGGTAAACAATCAGGTTGACCGTGGCGTCGTCGCTGTCGAGCGTCAGCACCGCTTCGGCGCGATCGGAGCGCGGCGTGCTGTGCTGGTAGTCGATGCGTGAATTGAGCAGAAAGATCTCGACGTCCTTGGCGCTGTCAGTGAATAGCTGGATATCGATTTCGGCGTAGCGACCGGCCGTGCCGTCGAGTACCGAGCCGGTGAGATACGGGTTGAATCTCTGCACGATGTCCATGACTTCAACCGCTTTTTGCCGAAGATAGGCGATACGCTCGGTTTGCTCGTCTCCCTGAAAGATCCGTTGGTAGGCGCGCAATTCAGCTTCAATTTCCCGGTCTTCCGGCAGGTGGCTTTTGTTCTCCGGCAAACCGAGGCGCTGGGCGGCCTTGCGCTTGGCCGTGGCGTAGTCGCTGATGCCGTCCTCGGCCATCATCCGGGCGGCAAGGCTAGCGATGCGGACCCGGGGAGAGTCGGCTGGGGGAAAAGGTGCGTTGGAATTCATCGCTCGGCGCTCCAAGGTTGGCTTCGGTCGAGGCAGGGGCTTTTCGGAAGGAGGTACAATCCGCCGATTGGTTCAATTCCGGTAGGCTGTCAGGGCTGTTGCCGGGTCATTCTATCCGGATTCATCGCATGCACATTCATATCCTCGGTATCTGCGGCACCTTCATGGGCGGTGTCGCGCAACTGGCGCGGGCGGCCGGCCATCGCGTTACCGGATGCGACGCCGGTGTATACCCCCCGATGAGCACGCAACTCGAGGCGTCGGATATCGAACTGATCGAGGGGTACGGTGCCGGTCAGGTTGACCTGCAGCCCGATTGCTTCGTCATCGGCAACGCGATTTCCCGCGGCAATCCGTTGCTGGAGGAAATTCTCGACCGCGGACTTCCCTACGTCTCGGGGCCGCAGTGGCTTGCCGATCACGTCCTGCGAGGGCGCTGGGTGATGGCAGTTGCCGGCACGCATGGAAAAACGACGACATCGTCAATGCTGGCCTGGATTCTTGAAGACGCCGGTCTGAGTCCCGGCTTCCTGATCGGCGGTGTACCGCGCAACTTCGGCGTTTCCGCCCGCCTGCACGGTGAGTTGGACGATTCGCCGTTTTTCGTGATCGAGGCGGACGAGTACGACACAGCGTTTTGCGACAAGCGGTCGAAGTTCGTGCATTACCGGCCGAGGACGGCGGTATTGAACAATCTGGAATTCGATCATGCAGATATCTTCGCCGATCTGGGTGCCATCGAAACGCAATTCCACCATCTCGTGCGTACGTTGCCGCGAACCGGGCTGGTCGTCGCTAACGGCGCTGAGGCGAGCCTCGAACGAGTGCTGGCACGCGGATGCTGGACATCGGTCGAGCGCTTCAACGTGGCGGACGGCTGGCGCATGGCTGGCGACGATGCGACCGGCACCTTGCATCTCATGCATGGCAACGAGTCGGTTGCGTC
>QKII01000436.1 GCA_003249625.1 Propionivibrio sp.
GAGTGAGTTTGATGTCGGGCTGAGGTCACCCAGACCGCGCGATCGCGTTCCAGCACCGTACCGGTCGTCATTCCGGCAGGTTCTAGTGCAATGGCCAGATCGAGCTCCGTGCCGAACGGCGCCTCGCGGAACGAAACGCCTGCCAACAGTTCGATGCGTACCGCCGGGTAGCGTGCCGAGAATTCTGCGAGGAGCGGCGGAAGAATGTGGATTGCATAGTGGGTGACCGCGCCCAGGCGCACCGCACCGACGACCTGATCGGGGCGAACGCTGGCGAAAGCTTCTTCATTCAAGGCGAGCATTTTTTTGCCGTATTCGACGAGAATTTCGCCATCGCCGGTCAGGCGCAGGCAGCGCCTGCCACGGTCGAAGAGCGTTACGCCTGTCAGCTCCTCCAGTCGCCGGATTTGCATGCTTACCGCGGCCTGCGTTTTGTTCAGCTCATGTGCGGCTTCGGTGAAACTGGCGTGACTATTTACCGCGATCAACGTGCGCAAGAGGTCGAGTTCAAGCAGGGGTGTCCGCGCGGAGGCATAGCCACTCCGGGGTATGGCAGCCATTGGCGTCGGTGATCCTGGCAGGTCAGTGGGTTGTTTCACGCGTCGTTAATCCGCAGCAGACGGTTCATCAGCCGTTCTTATTCGTGGGATAAGAATTATTCGTTTGTCGCTCAGTCAGCGGAAAATTATATTGGGTTCCAGCCCCGCCAGCCATTGAGGCCAACACGGGGGGCAGGGAGTCCAACGAATGCAGGCTGAGCGAAAAGAATATTTTGATATCGCTATTGTCGGTGGCGGCTCGGCGGGAGTTGCCGCTGCGGTGTCGGCGGCACGTCTCGGGGCCAAGGTGGTTTTGGTCGAACGTTACGGATTTCTCGGCGGTGCTGCAACCAATGCGTTGATCATGACCTACGACGGTTTCCTGTATCGGCGTGACGAGCCGGAATGGGCCGTCGGTGGTATCGGACGGGAACTGTTGGAGCGTCTGGGAAAGTTTGGCAGCAAGGTCGAGCCGGTCCTGTCGCCCAACCGGAACTGGGTGTTGCCCTTCAATACGGAATCGGCCAAGGCGGCGCTCGACGAGTTGATCCTCGAAGCCGGCGTGACAGTGCGCCTGCACGCCTTGTTGATCGACGCCCGTTGCGACAGTGACCGTATCAGCAGCCTCATCGTTGCCGATCACCTCGGGCGATTGGAGATTTTTGCCGGCGCGTTTGTTGATGCCAGCGGCGACGGCGATTTGTCCGAACTTGCCCGGGTGCCGATGGCGTTTGCCGAGCAACCGCGCTATGCGGCGTCGTTGTGCGCACGCATTGCCGGTGTGCCCTCGGAGATCGTTGTCGATCGTGCACTGCTCTCGCAGATTGGCGCCGCCGTGCCGGAAAATGAGCGGGCAGCCACGTTACGTGCTGACGGCGGTTTTGTCCTTCGTCTTCCAGAAAACGGTGATCTGTGGTGGATGGGCGTAGATGTGCTGACGGACGGACTTTCGTCCAATAGTTTGAGCGACGGCGAGCAAAAGTGTCGCGCGACCGCTTGGGCCTTCATTCGGCAAATGCGCCGGATTCCCGGGTGCGAGCAGGCTACGCTGGTGGGGAGCGGCGTGCAGCTCGGGGTGCGCGAAACGCGGCACCCCCTGGCGCGACACATGATCAGCGAAGCCGAGGCGCTCGTCGGGTGTCGGGTGCCCAATACTGTCGCCCGCGCCGCCTGGCAACTGGAGCGCCACGATACGCCGGGCAAACCGACCATGGCCTTTATCGGCGGAGACGGTTTCTACGACATTCCCGCGGATTCGATTCGCGCCGAGTTTATCGAAAACCTGTGGTTGGCCGGGCGCACGGTCGGCGCCGATCGCGCCGCGTTCAGCTCCTTGCGCGTCATGGGGACTGCTTTTGCCACCGGGCAGGCCGCCGGTGCGGCGGCGGCCTTGGCTCTGCAAGGGCGCTCCGACTATCCAGCGTTGAGGGCGACTCTGCTTGATCAGGGGGCCATTCTTTGATGTCAACTCCAAATCTTCCGCGCGTCAGCCCGGACGGAGATGTTTTCGCAGTACAAATCGCTTGTTAAACGGGGGTCCAACATGAAAAAGCTAATCCGAGTTTTACCCGCCCTTTTCTCTTTGGCGGTAGTGGTGGGCGGGGTGCAGGCTCCGGCCAGCGCGGCGGAATATCCTGAACGGCAGATCACAGCGATCGTCCCCTTTGCTCCGGGCGGGTCGACCGACATCATGGCGCGGACCATTGCGCCGCTGGCCGAAGCGCATCTGAAGCAGGCCGTGGTGGTCAAGAACGTCTCCGGAGGCAATGGCTCCATTGGCGCCAAGGAAGCGCAGGACAAGAAAGCCGATGGCTACACCATTCTGGTTACTGCGGAGAAC
>QKII01000197.1 GCA_003249625.1 Propionivibrio sp.
CAAGGAGCTGGGTATCGAGTTCGTGCACATCGATCCCCACCACAACCCGACCGCACAATTGCTGGGCGGCCGGTGGATTCCGATCCGCCCGCAGACCGACGCCGCGCTGGCCACCGCCATCATGCACGTGTGGGCGGTCGAGGGTTTGTACGACGCCGACTACGTTGCCGATCGCACCACCGGCTTCGACGAGTGGAAAGCCTATCTGCTCGGCGAGACCGACGGGGTGCCCAAGACGCCGGAATGGCAAGAAGCGGAAACCGGGGTGCCGGCAAGAGATGCGCGCGCGCTGGCTCGCAAGTGGGGCAAGCGCAAGGTCTATCTGGGCGCGGGCATGACCGGTGCCGGTTTCGGCGGCGCGGGCCGTGGCGCGACGGGTGCCCAGTGGGCGCGTTGCCTGGTCATGATGATGGCGATGCAGGGCTGGGGCAAACCGGGGGTCAACTTCGGCGCCCTGCAGATCGGTGCGCCCGTCGATCTGCAGTTCTATTTCCCGGGCTATGCGGATGGCGGAATTTCCGGCGAACTGATGTGGACCGGCAACGCCGTCAACAACTACCAACGCATGCCCCACATCCTGACGATGAATCCGGTCAAGCAACTGGTGCCGCGGCAGCAACTGCCCGATGCCATCATCGACGGAAAGGCCACCGGCTATCTGTGGGACGGCATGTCGCAGGAGGCGCAGTTCGCGCCCTTCACCTATCCGATGCCGGGCTTTTCGCCGATTCGAATGATTTACCGCTACGGCGGTTCGGCGTTCGGCACGGTCACCCGCTCGGGGCGATGGATTGACGCCTATCGTCACGACAGCATCGAATTCGTCGTCAATCAGTCGATCTGGATGGAAGGCGAGGCACAGTTTGCCGACGTCATCCTGCCGGCCTGCACCTCTCTGGAACGTTGGGACATCGGAGAATGGTGCAATTCGGGCGGATATGCGCATCATGGCTACGCGATGGTCAATCATCGCGTCGTTGCCTTGCAGCACAAGTGCATCGAACCGTTGGGCGAGTCGCGCTCGGACTACGACATCTTCACCGCGGTCATGGAGCGCCTCGGCCTGGGGGCGGTGTTCACCGAAGGCGCCACCGATCTCGACTGGGTGAAACGCGTCTTCGATTCCTCCGATCTGCCCGATCACATTTCCTGGCGCGAGTTCTGCCGCAAGGGCTACTTCGTGGTCCCGCCGGAAAACCCGAAACTGCGACAGCCCGTGGACATGCGCTGGTTCGCGGAAGGCCGGGCCAAGGATCTGCCCGAGCCGCATCCGCTGCCGTCCCAGTATGCGGAACAGTTTGGCGAGGGGCTGCAGACGCCCAGCGGCAAGCTGGAATTCATCCCGGAACTGCTCAAGCGGCATACCGCGGACAATCCGGATCGCCCCGCCCTCAACCGCTACATCCCGTCCTGGGAGGGGCTGCAGACGACCGAGTTGGCGGCGAAGTATCCCTTGCAGATGATCGCCACCCATTCGCGCTACAGCTTCCACACCTCGTGCGACGGCAAGCACAGCGCGGTCAACGGGATTCCGGATCATCGTGCCCGCATCGCCGGCCACGACTTCTGGCTGCTGCGCATCAGTCCGGCCGATGCGCAGGCGCGCGGCATCGCCCATCGGGATCTGGTCAAGGTCTTCAACGATCGTGGGGCGGTGATCTGCGCCGCGGACGTCGCGGCGCACCTGGCGCCCGGGGTCGTCAAATCGTATGAGGCGAGCGCCGAGTTCCAGATGGTGGAGATCGAAGGGGAGTCGGTCGAGATCGGCGGCTGCATGAACGTGCTGACCCCCGACCGTTCGCAAACCCGCGGCACCAGCAGCATGAGTCCCAACTCCTGCCTGGTGCAGATCGAAAAATGGCGGGCTGCCGACGCGTTCGAGCGCAGTCGCGCCGAATCAGGAGTCGCGCATGGATAAGTGGAATCTGATCATCAACGTCGGCCGTTGCGAGAACTGCTACAACTGCGTCATCGCCGAGAAGGACGAACACGTCGGCAACGACTATCCGGGCTATGCGGCGTCGGCGTCCATGTCCGGCGACAGCCCGATCCGCATCCTGCGCCGCGTCCAGGGTCAGGCGCCGATGGTCGACACCACCTACCTGCCGGTGCTTTGCAACCATTGCGACGACGCTCCGTGCATGCGGGTCGGCGGCGACGCCATTACCAAGCGCGCCGACGGCATCGTCATCATCGATCCGGTCAAGGCCAAGGGCCGCAAGGACATCGTGCGTTCCTGCCCCTACAAGGCCATCGTCTGGAACGAAGAACAGCAAGTGCCACAGACCTGGATCTTCGACGCCCATCTGCTCGACACCGGCTGGCAGCGACCGCGTTGCCAGCAGTCCTGCCCCACCGGCGTCTTCGAGGC
>QKII01000025.1 GCA_003249625.1 Propionivibrio sp.
TGTGGAAGCAGCTTTGGCTTCCCGCTTCTCGAACTCGAATCCGACCTTTCCATCAGAGCCACGGACAAGGAATGCCGAGAACTTGCGTCGCGTGCGTGCGGAAATAAACCCGGTGAGCAAGTCCGTCTTCCCCGTTGCCAGAAGCTTTTCCATTTGTTCGCGATCAACGGCTTGCTGAAGGATTACCTTTCCGGAACGGAAATCACAACTCTTCGTGGGGCCAACTGACTTTTCGCACAGATAGGACATTCCATGCTCAAAAACGTGGCCACCGCATTTTGGGCATGGGCCGAGCGGCGCCTGTTCCGAGAAATCGATTGCTTCCCCGCCGTTTTCCTCACTGGTCCCTTGCCCGAAGTCGAATTCGGGTTGATGGCTGTCGTTGAGTTTGATTATTGCGTTGAACGGCCGTCCCATCTTGTTGCGGAAGCCGGATAGCGGCCCGATTTGTCTCTTTTCGAGGAGCTCCTCGATTTCGGAGGCTTCGTACTGCCGGCCAGCGACGATCTTCCAAAGCGAAAAATCACACGCCTGGCACTGGAATTTCTTATAGGTTTCCTTGATGGTTCCGCCGCATTTGGGACATGGAGTGGACAGTTCCCCAAAATCGCCAGGAATCGTGTCGTTATCGTAACTCTTTGCCCGATCGACGATGTGCTGTGTCATGGCGCTGATTTGCTGCATGAACGTTTCTCGAGAGAGCTCTCCCCGCTCCATCTGCGCCAGTTTGTATTCCCACTCGCCCGTTAGTTCCGGCGCGGTCATTTCGCGAATGCCGAGGCCATTGAGCAGGGTCATGAGCGAGAACGCCTTGGCTGCCGGCATCAATTCACGCCCCTCCCGATGAACGTACTGTTCGCCGATAAGATTTTCAATAATTTGCGCACGGGTTGCCGGTGTACCGAGCCCGCGGCCCGCCATCGCCGCTTTCAACTCCTCGTCGTCCACCATCTTTCCGGCGCCTTCCATTGCCGAAAGCAGTGTTGCTTCGGAATACCGAGCCGGTGGACGGGTTGCCATACCGTTCAGTGTTACCTTGTCCGCCGTCACCTCCTCTTGAGGAGCTATCGCAACAAGACTTCCTTCCTCTCCCTCCTGGCTTTCTCGACCATAGACGGCAAGCCAGCCCGGATTGACCAGGACCTTGCCCTCGGTTTTGAATGGCTCGTTTTCAACCCGCGTGATGCGGGTCGTGATCAGATATTCTGCAGCCGGATAAAAAACTGCGAGGAAACGCTTAACGACCATGTCGTAAAGCTTCTGCTCGGGCTCAGAAAGGTGTTTTGGCGCCTGCTGCGTCGGAATGATGGCGAAGTGATCGGAGATCTTCGCATTATTGAAAATGCGCTTATTGGGCATGACCCAGTTTCGCGCAAGAATCTGGTGGGCGAATGGTGAATACCTGGCCAGTAAAGCCTCGTCGTGTCCCTTTGCCGCGCCCTCCCCGGTAAGGATCTTCAGAGTTTCCTTCACGCTCCCGACATAATCCTCTGGCAGCGCTCTGGAGTCGGTTCGGGGATAGGTAAGTACCTTGTGTTTTTCGTAGAGTGCCTGGGCCAAACCGAGGGTAGCCTTGGCGGAAAAGCCAAAACGGCTGTTGGCTTCGCGCTGTAGGCTCGTGAGATCGTAGAGCAGTGGCGACAACTGCGACGACGGTTTCGCTTCCTCGGTGACAATTCCAGTACGGCCTTGACACTTGTCTCGTAGTCGCTGTGCGGATGCTTCATCCCAAATCCGGTCGGCACGAAGATGCTCATCTTCTTCGCCTTTTCCCTTGCTGAATTTCTCGTCGAACCACCGTCCTTTGTACTCGCCGGATTGGCAATGAAAGTTCGCTTCCACTTCCCAGTACGACCGCGGCTTGAACTTTCGAATTTTCTCCTCGCGCTCCACTATCAGGGCGAGCGTGGGTGTTTGAACCCGACCGACAGTGGTTAGATGGAAGCCGCCTGTCTTGGAGTTGAAGGCCGTCATTGCACGCGTACCGTTGATCCCGACGAGCCAGTCCGATTCGGAACGACATACAGCAGCATCGGCGAGCCCGCGCATCTCGATGCCAGGACGGAGTTTGCTGAAACCATCACGAATGGCTTGTGGCGTCATCGATTGAAGCCACAACCGTTCGACCGGCTTGCTGGATTTTGCGTGCTGGACGATATAGTTGAAAATCAGTTCGCCTTCACGGCCCGCGTCGCATGCATTGACCAGAGCGGTGACGTCCTTGCGCTTGATCAAGCGAGTAAGGAGCTTTAGCCGGGATTCGGATTTTTCGATCGGACGAAGGTCGAAATGTGGGGGAATCACGGGAAGGTGAGCGAACGACCACTTCCCTCGCTTGACTTCATATTCTTCCGGACAGACGAGTTCGAGAAGATGGCCGACTGCAGAGCAGATGAGAGCTTCGTCGCTCTCAAAATAGTCGTCCTGTTTTGCGAATCCGCCAAGCGCTCGGGCTATGTCGGCAGCGACGGATGGTTTTTCTGCGATGATCAGCTTTTTGCTCATGTATAGAGTCCGCAGGTACAGCGAGAGAATTAATATCTGGCGCCATATTCGGACGTCAGTGAAATTTGCGACGCATGATAAGAGCAGTGCCGGAAGCTTGGCAAGCGAGCCTTCGAAATGTGGATGGCTGACTGGGGCGGGCGCGGCTTAGTGAAAGCGGAACGTATTTCCCGGACGACCTAGACTTCAGCGCCTTTCCATCCGCTGAAACCGGCTGCCCGGTAGCAGGGCGATTCGTCCCTCCAGCTCCAATTGCAGAAGAATTACCGAAAGTACATCGGCAGCCATACCAGTACGTATGACGAGCTCATCAAGGCAACAAGAGTCGTATCCCAACTGTTCGAGGACATTTTCTTCGATAGACGATGCGGCACTATTGTTTTCCTCTGCGTGAATGGCACAGCTTTCGTTAGATCTGATAAAAGAATATTCCTCAAGAATATCCTGTGCGCTATCCACAAGCTTTGCGCCTTGCTTGATCAAATGGTGACAGCCGCGCGATTGGGGCGCGTGAATTGAGCCGGGGATCGCAAATACATCGCGACCCTGTTCGGTGGCCAGTCGGGCGGTAATCAATGAACCGCTTTCAGTTGCGGCTTCGACGACGAGAACCCCGCGCGAAATTCCCGAAATCAGGCGATTTCTTCTGGGGAAATTTGAAGCGAGGACTGGCGTTTGCAAGGGAAATTCGGAAACGATTGCACCTCTGGCACCGATTTCATGTGCCAACTCCTTGTTCCTTGCCGGATAGACACGGTCGATACCGGTACCGATGAAAGCGACCGTTTTTCCACCAGCCGACAGTGCTCCGCGATGTGCTGCGGCGTCAATGCCAAGAGCGAGACCGCTGGCAACGACAAATCCGGCTTCAGCCAGCGCTGCGGCGAATGCTTCCGCATTCCTCAGTCCTTGGGGCGTCGGAGTGCGGGTGCCGACGATGGCAATGTTTGGCCGGTTAAGCAATTCAAGTCGACCGCGAACATAGAGAAGGGTTGGTGGATCGGCTATCTCCAGGAGGGCTTGGGGATACTCGGAATCTGCGAGCGTGACGATATGCTGATTTTCTCCGCTGGCCCACTGAATCGCGGCTTCAATTTCGGCGTCATTGTTCGTATTGAGCAGGAGCCTGGCGGTCTTTTCGCCAACTGCGGCCTGCAATGCGCTGAAAGCGGCAGAAAAAACGGCGTCCGGTAAGCCGAACGCCGAGAGTAGTTTTCGCTGGGTTTGACCGCCGACTCCAGGAATCAGGGTGAGCCTCAACCAGTTGGTCAATGACTCACAGTCGGTCATGTGGTATCACGGAGTAGAAAGAAAATCGTTGACGTCAACCGTTCCGTCGGACTGGAGCACGAGCGCGTAAGAAATCTGCTCGAATGTCCGGAAAACAAAGGCAAGACCGTAGCGGATTGCGGGGATGACGACGCTGGTTTTCCGATCGCTCTCGTCACGTTGAACGACGGTGCGGTTCTTTTCGAGTGCCAACACGTGTCCGATTTCAACACCATCCTTGCTGCCGCGGTTGAGGGAGATGATGGATAACCTACCGCCGGCACCAACACCTCCATAAACTGAAACGACACGGCCTTTGAAGTTGCTTTCCGGCTTGTGCGGAACATAGTCGACCAGTTCGGGACGGATGGACGGAATGAGGCGGTCGCCGCTACCAATCTCCTGTTTGGCCGTAACGATTTCGAAAATCGCGGGATCGCCAGGACGTACCTGTGTGGCGGAGCCCAGATGGAATGCCTCATAACCAAGAATCCGCTCTGGGTCCTCCGGATCGCGCAGCGGCTCTCCTTTACGGAACACTTGCCAGTTCTTCTGGCCAGGATCTGCATTGGTGACGTACGCCGTATCTCCCCTTCCAAGGAATACTCGATCTTCCTGGGTTGCCACGATCCTTGCGGCATTGTCGAAACCGTTCTGCTCGATTACCAGCGGTGCCGCAATGAACGGCTCGATGACATTGGGCGGAATCGGTGGAATCGCTTGGGTCAGTTGCTCTGAATAGATTTGCGGCCGAACCTTCGATTCCAGGCGAAGCGTGGGGGCACCCGAGCCGTCGCGTCCGAGTACCAGTACGTCGCCCGGATAAATTCGGTGGGGATTCTTGATCTGTGCCTTGTTCATGCGCCAGATCTCGGGCCAGCGCCATGGCTGCTTGAGGAATTTGGCCGAAATATCCCACAAGGTGTCGCCGGGAACCACGACATAGCGATCGGGAGCAGAGCTAGACAGTTTCAATGGCTCCTCGGCAGCATTACTGAATGTTGCTGCGGCGGCTAGAAAGAGCACAGATAGAAAGCGGATCATCGTGTTATCCTCGTCAGGCGCGCATCCGGACTTGAAAAGACTTCTGGACAGAACAAATCGCGAACCGATTTTAAGCAACTTTGTCCTAGTTAGCGTATCCGGATATCGCGTCGTCTTTATAGATGTTGCATTAGATTCTGCACATAATTACTTATTCAATCAAGCTTTTTTATGGCTCTACTCCCGATTCTTCGCTTCCCGGACCCGCGTCTGAAAAAGGTCGCTACGGTCGTTCGTGAAATTGACGAAAGCATAAAGCGGCTTGCCCGCGATATGGCTGAGACGATGTATGAGGCTCCTGGTATCGGTCTGGCGGCAACGCAGGTCGACGCCCACAAGCGGGTAGTCGTAATCGACGTTTCAGAAGCGCGCGATGAGTTGCTGACACTCGTCAATCCTGAAATCATCGAGCGGGCTGGAACACAAGTGTGTGAGGAAGGTTGTTTGTCTGTTCCCGGCATTTACGACAACGTCGAGCGCGCGGAAAGTGTGGTGGTGCAGTACCTCGACCTAAACGGAGAAGCGCGAAGGATAGAGGCGCATGGCCTGCTTGCCGTCTGCCTCCAGCACGAAATCGATCATCTTGATGGCAAGGTTTTTGTCGAGCACTTGTCCCAGCTGAAACAGACCCGCATTAAGGCCAAGTTGGCCAAGCAGGCAAAGATTACCGCATGAAACTCCTGTTTGCCGGAACACCCGAATTCGCCGCGCAATCCCTTGCTGCCATTCTATCCGCCGGACACCAGGTCGAACTGGTACTTACTCAGCCGGATAGACCGTCAGGGCGTGGAATGACTCTGCGGCCTTCGCCAGTTAAAGTGCTGGCCCAGGCTTCCGGAATTGAGGTTTATCAGCCTTTGTCGCTTAAAGACCCGTCGGCGCGCGAGCGATTACGCGAGTTTGATGCGGATGTGATGGTCGTCGCGGCTTACGGATTGATTCTTCCGCAAGAGGTACTGGATATTCCGCGCTACGGCTGCATCAACATCCATGCTTCGCTGTTGCCGCGTTGGCGTGGAGCTGCGCCGATTCAGCGAGCTATCTTGGCCGGTGATACCGAAACGGGGGTCTGCATCATGCAAATGGAGGCCGGGTTGGATACGGGGCCGGTCCTTCTCTCTGGCCGACTGCCGATCGCGGCAGACGAAACAGCCGGGGCGCTGCACGACAAACTGGCTGAGCTCGGTGCGCGACTTATCGTCGAGGCTCTTGGGCAACTTCCCCTTTCTGCCTCTCCTCAGCCCGACGAAGGCGTGACTTACGCCGCAAAGATCGAGAAAACGGAAGCACTGATGGACTGGCGACTGCCTGCTACCGATCTTGAACGTAAAATTCGCGCGTTCAACCCGTTTCCCGGTGCGTCGACCGTGCTAGATGGGGTACAAGTCAAAATCTGGCAGGCTGTTGTTGTTCCGGGGGCCGCGGCGCCCGGGACCGTCCTTTCCGCGGATCGGAACGGGATCGTCGTCGCATGCGGCGAAGGGGCGTTGTGTCTTGGCGAGTTGCAGAAAGCTGGAGGGAAGCGCCTTTCCGCAGCTCAATTCCTTGCGGGTAAGGTCTTGCTGCCGGGCGCGGCCTTTTCCAAGGCCTCTTGAATTTTTCCTGCTCCGCCCAATCTACTTTTGCGGCAGAGATAACGGAAGGAGATTCCTGCAATGCTCGGTAACTGGTTAAAAACGACTGTCCTGATGGCGGGTATCGTGGCCTTGTTTGGAGCGATCGGCGCATACCTCGGCGGGGCCAACGGCATGATTATGGCGCTGATCTTCGGCGGCGCGATGAATTTCTTCGCCTACTGGTTTTCCGACAAGATGGTGCTGCGCATGTACAACGCGAGGGAAGTCGATGAGACGACCGCGCCACAGTTCTACGCCATGGTGCGCGAGTTGGCACAACGGGCGAGGTTGCCGATGCCGCGCGTGTATTTGATTGACGAGGCACAGCCGAACGCCTTTGCTACCGGGCGCAATCCTGAAAATGCTGCCGTGGCCGCGACTACGGGAATCCTGAAGCTTCTCTCTGCACGCGAGATCCGCGGGGTGATGGCCCACGAACTGGCGCATGTGCAGCATCGCGACATTTTGATTTCGACGATTTCGGCGACGATGGCGGGTGCCATCTCTGCCTTGGCCAACTTTGCGATGTTCTTTGGGGGCCGTGACTCGGAGGGACGCCCTGCCAATCCGATCGCGACCATCGCAGTTGCCCTCCTCGCTCCGATTGCCGCGTCGCTGATCCAGATGGCCATCTCCCGTGCGCGTGAGTTCGAAGCGGACCGCGGTGGCGCGGAGATTTCCGGGGATGCGAACGCACTGGCCGACGCGCTTACCAAGATCGACCGTTACGCACGCGGAATTCCAATGATCGCTGCCGAAGAACACCCAGCCACGGCACAGATGATGATCATGAATCCGCTGCACGGCGGCGGCATTGCCAATCTCTTCAGCACCCATCCGGCGACTGAGGAGCGTGTTGCTCGTCTGCGTGCACTGGCAGGTGGCTATCGCTGAGTTCGTTTGCCTGTGGCAAATATCTCGTTCAATACGTCGGCCAATCGATAGCCGGCTTCTGTGACTCGCTGGTTGGCGATCTCCGTGCTGTGATCAAAAAAGGCCTCTGTTATTACCGGTATCGACTCTTCGCCGACTGGATATCCATGTTCCCGCGCTAAAGTCCAGCTTTCGCGGATCCACTGTTGCCCGGATGTTGAGCGTGGCGGCCGTGGATAGTTAGCAAGCAACTCCCGGGTTGTCAGATCAAGCCGTTCGCCACGCAGCCAGCGCGGTCCCGGCAGGTCGTCCCAGAAACTGTGCAGGGTCATCAGTGGCTTGCGTGAGTGGTAAGGATTGTTGACCTTCACGTTGTTACCCAATCTATCCCATTTCCCCAGCTTATTCACCCGGGCACTCGTGTGCAATGGTTGATGCGCATCACCAACGAGGTGGATGAGCCAGGGCAAGGCATAACTGCGTTCAGTCTCGTCCGTAGATTCCCGTAGAAGTTTGACCAACTCGGGAAGACGACGCCCTAGCTGTCCGGAAAGCGCTTTGCCCTCCGGTGAGCCATCGAGCGGAATATTGACGTAATGCCAGTTACCGTGCCGCTCCATGTCGGGAAAACCGGGCAGTGCGGGCGTCGGTTCCTCCTTGTTTGCCGAGTAAAACCGCTTGTCCTTGCGTATCTCGTCGGGCCAGGTTGAAGCCTCGATAAAAGCTCTCCGAAAAATATCGGGGGAACCGGGGCGGCTTATCCAGCGTTCGTAATCGGGATGGCTGCGCAGCAGCGACACGGCCTCCTCTTGGGCGGCAGGAAGAAGGAGGTCCCAAGCGATAGACGCGGTGAGGCGATGTCCGGCAGCGTTCCATGCTGAGGCCGGGGGGCACCACGCCAAAATCGTCGAAACAATGACTGCGAGAGCCCGATTCGATCCACGACGCCGCACGTCAGCGGTCAAGGGCGATGTCCTCGTGAGAAACGGGATCTTCCAGCGGTTCGAGGTGGGTAATTACAGTGGTACGCGGCAGCGCGTTGCGGATGTCGCTCTCGACCTGTTCGGCTAGATTGTGGCCACGCGTAACTGACCAGTCACCGGGAACCAAAACGTGCAGTTCGATAAAGCGGCGTGCGCCGGACTCGCGCGTACGCAGGGCGTGAAAATCGATCCCCTCCGCTCGATAGCGTGCAAGGATGGCTTCAACACAAGCGTGGTCTTCGGGCGGCAGCGCCCTATCCATGAGTCCTGAGGTGGAACGGTTAACGAGCTTCCAGCCGGTCCAGACGATATTCAGTGCGACCAAAAGGGCGATCAGCGGGTCGAGCCATAACCAGCCAGTCAGGGTGACGGCAATGACACCGACGATGACTCCAGCCGAGGTCCACACGTCCGTCAGAAGATGGTGAGCATCCGCTTCGAGTGTCAGCGAGCGGTGTTCGTAGCTAGCGGCAAGAAGGATACGGGCGGTGACGAAATTAATAAGCGACGCTATAACCGAGACCGCCAACCCGATACCAACATCTGACAACGGTAGAGGATTAAGGAGGCGCTCAACCGCAGAGACTCCGATTGCTGCAGCGGCGAAGAGGATAAGGAGTCCCTCGAAACCACTGGAGAAATACTCGGCTTTGCCGTGCCCGTAAGCATGTTGATCGTCTGCGGGCTGCTCGGCAATGCCCAGCATCGCGAGAGCCATCATTGCTCCCGCAAGGTTGACCAGCGATTCCAAGGCGTCGGAGAGAAGTCCAAC
>QKII01000028.1 GCA_003249625.1 Propionivibrio sp.
AATCTCCGTGGCGACCATCGCCCTGCGCGGCGAGGCTACCGGCGCGACAGGCGCATGGCGCGGCGACGTGGCGGCGACGGCCAAGCGCACGCTCAAGGCCGGCGAAAAGCTGGATGGCGAGGGCGGGTTCACGGTGTACGGGAAATTGATGCAGACGCCGGATTCGCTTCGTCTCGGCGCACTGCCGATCGGTCTGGCTCACAACATGGTGCTGAAGAACGACGTGCCGGCCGGCAAGCCGGTGTGCTGGAGCGACGTCGACTACGACGCCACCAAGCAGGCGGTTGCCGTTCGCCGCGAGATGGAGGCGATGTTCCGCAAGGAACTCGGACTGTAGGAAAACATAACGAACCAGCCCCCGGACGGGAGCAATCCGGTCCGGAGGGCAGGGCTGCGCGCAGTTGTCTTGGTTGTCTTTCTTCCTGGGTTGCACAAACGCGTCAATGGAGGGGGCGTAGCGATTCAGGTGTTGTTCTCGTTCCATTACTTTCAGAAAAGGAATCGGTATGAAGGCATCTTTCAAGCAAGTATTGCGTTGCATGGTCATTCCCGCGTTCGTGCTCGGTGCCCTGGCGGGGCCCGCCGCAGCGGAGATTCGGGCGAGGACGTTCAAGTTCTCACATGTCCAGCCGAAGGACAGCCACTTCGAAGCAGGGGTACAGCGGTTCGCCGAACTGCTCGCAGCGAAAAGCAACAAAAAGCTGAAAATCAAGAGCTACCCTGCTGGTACCTTGGGGGGCGACATGCAGACGATTTCCGCACTGCAAGGCGGGACGATTGACATGACCACTCTGCCGCCGGGTTTGCTGGTCGGGTTGAGCAAGGAATTCGCCGTGCTCGACATGCCGTTCCTGTTCAACAATTTCGAGGAGGCCGACACACTGCTGGATGGCCCGATTGGCACACGCCTGATGGAAAAGGCACCGCCGGGATTGGTCGGCTTGGTGTATTGGGATCACGGCTTTCGCAATCTGTCGAACAGCAAGCACCCGGTGGCAAAGGTCGAGGACTTCGAGGGGCTGAAGATCCGCGTCTCGCAGTCGCCGATGATCATCGAGTCGATCAAGGGTCTGGGCGCCAACGCCTTGCCGATGGCCTTCACCGAGTTGTATACCGCCCTGGAAACCAAGGCAGTCGATGGCCAGGAAAACCCGACAGCCGTATTCGAGGTCAACAAGTTCAACGAAGTTCAGAAATACCTCTCGATTACCCGCCATCAGTACAACCCGCTGATCGTGCTGATCAGTCAGAAGGTGTGGGACCAACTGAACCCCGAAGAGCAGAAGGTGATGATGGAGGCGGCCAAGGAAACGCGTCAGTATCAGCGCAAGGTGTCGCGTGACATGGAAGCAAAGTCATTGGAGTCTCTCAAGAAGAAGGGAACGCTGATCAACGACGTTACGTTGGAGGACTTCGCCAAGATGCGTGAGAAGTCCGTTCCCGTTGCTGAGAAGCTGGCCAAGGAATTCGTCGGCGAAGCGATCAGCAAGGAGGTCTACGACGAGTTGGCGCGCATCCGTGCCGGAAAGATCAATGTGG
Organism: Propionivibrio sp.; assembly: GCA_003249625.1. Next base: position 1,540 of record QKII01000028.1, read on the forward strand.
CCAAGCAGTAACCCGCAGTCTGTCTTTCATGTGAGTGCAGCCCTTGTGCCTCCAGCATTGGAGGCACTTTTTTTGCGGGGCTGGCTGCATTTACCTTACTATCGTTCGCTTGGTGAAAATAACTGCGTGGGAGTCTGTCTTGATCAAGAAGCTGAATGAGTGGCTGTTTGCGGTTTTGAAGGTGTTTGCTGCCTTCTGTCTGGTGGCGATGATCATCATGGTGTTCGGCAACGTGGTGTTGCGCTACGCCTTCAACAGCGGTATTACCGTCTCGGAAGAACTCTCCTCGTGGGGGCTCACCTGGATGACCTATACGGCGGGGCTGATCGCCCTGCGCGAACACGGCCATCTGGGCTTTGATGCCGTGCTCACCAAGTTCCCGCCGATCGTTCAGCGCATCCTTCTCACCATCGCCCACGTTCTCATGATCTGGATGATGTGGCTCTTCCTCGACGGCAGCTGGCAACAGACCATCATCAACCTGGGCAACATGGCACCCGCCTCCGGCATCTCGCTGGGTGCCCTCTACGGCGTAGGCATCGTGTTCAGTGTTATCGCTATCCTCGTCCTGCTCGGCGACCTCTACTGCATCGTTACCGGGAAGCTCACACACACCCTCAAGTCCGAAGCAGATGAAGCGCTTGCCGAAGCGCAACGGCACAGCCTCGACGACACCCACTAGCCGAGGACCGACACCATGACCATCCTCATCTTCCTCGGCGCGCTCATGGGCTGCATGTTCATCGGCATGCCCATCGCCTTCGCCCTTCTCGGTGCCGCCGTCGCCCTCATGTTCCAGCAGGACATGTTCGACTCGCAGATCATCGCC
>QKII01000159.1 GCA_003249625.1 Propionivibrio sp.
CCCCAGTCGGGGTGCCACAAGCTCTTGTGCCCGGCGGCACAACGCCCACGGCGAATCGCGTCAGGGCGGGTGGTGCCGCTCAGTAACGCGGGCACCCAGTCGCACAGTTCGATCCAGCTCTTCGCGGCCGTCCGCACGGCGCGGTCTTCGCGCGAGACGTGCAGGATCTTGGCCCAGAACCATTCCGAGGAGTACACGCCGCCGATGTAGCGGCTGTAATCCGGGTGCTTGCCGCTGTGGCAGAGCGCGGTGATCTCCTCGGCTTCGGCGATCGAGGTGTGGTCCTTCCACAGCACGAACATCGCGTTCGGATTGTCGGCGAACTCCGGGCGCAGGGCCAGGACGTCGCCGTTTTCGTCGATGGGTGCTGGCGTCGAGGCGGTACTGTCCACGCCAATGCCGACTATCGCATTGCGTTGTGCATCGGTCAGGAATGAGGTCGCCTGGCGGACGGCTTCGGTCATCGATTCGATGTAGTCCAGCGGGTGGTGCCGGAACAGGTTGGCGGCGGGGTTGGTGAAGCGCCCTTCGCTCCAGCGCGGGTAGTAGGTCACCGCAGTGGATAGCTCCTTGCCGCTTTGGCAACCGACGGCCAGCGCCCTGACCGAATCACTGCCGAAATCGAGGCCGATAACAATTTTTTCCGCGACTTTTTCCGACATTTGACAATCCCTGTGTAGATGATGTGGCGCTGTTTTATGGACGGCACGATATGGATTTATTGCTTGTGTGCGTTAGGACGAGTCGGTCATTTATATGCACAGATGTGCTTAGATGTATGAGTTAATTACTTGAATGCGCGCTGGAATTTTGAAAAACACGTCGTAGATATGGATAATCCTGCTTTTGTCGTGATTTCTCGGTAGTCGCTACTTCCATAAGCCAAGCGGTTGGGAGTACCGTTGTTTCGTGACCGGGTGTAACGGTGTGTGACGGCCTCGGGCGGAAAATTCAGGCGGCAAAACCTGTCGCTTGGCCGTGTCTTCTCGAGGTGTGATTCGTGTGTCCGGTTCGATAAGAAAAGCAAGCAATCCGGCAGACGGGGAGCAGGATCTGCTCTTCCGGGATGGGCAGGGATTATGCAAATTGCTTCGAGTGTTGGTCGTAAAAACGCATTGTCAACATTGTCAATTGAATAATTCGGAGAGGGTCGTTATGCACAGAAGAACAATGATTGCCGCTTCGTTGTTGATCGGAGCGCTGGGGCTGTCGTCGGTCGTACAGGCGCAGGACAAGGGAATGGTCGGGATTTCCATGCCGACCAAATCGTCCGCTCGCTGGATCTCGGATGGCGAGAGCATGGTCAAGTACTTCAAGGAGGCGGGATACAAGACCGACCTGCAGTACGCCGAGGACGACATTCCCAACCAGCTTGCCCAGATCGAGAACCTTGTCACCAAAGGCGCCAAGGTGCTGGTGATCGCTTCCATTGATGGCACCACACTGTCCGACGTGCTGCAGAAAGCCGCTGACAAGGGGATCAAGACGATTGCCTATGATCGCCTGATCAAGAATTCCAAAAACGTTGATTACTACGCGACCTTCGACAACTTCCAGGTCGGCGTGCTGCAGGCCAACTCGCTTGTGAATGCGCTGAAACTCAAGGAAGGCAAGGGGCCGTTCAACATCGAACTGTTCGGCGGTTCGCCGGACGACAACAACGCGTATTTCTTCTACGACGGAGCGATGTCGGTACTCAAGCCGTATCTGGACAGTGGCAAGCTGGTCGTGCGCAGCAAGCAGATGGGCATGGAAAAGGTCGGAACGCTACGCTGGGATGGCGCAGTTGCGCAGGCGCGCATGGACAACCTGCTCTCCGCTTTTTACGGCAAGGACAAGGTGGATGCGGTGCTGTCGCCGTATGACGGCCTGTCGATTGGCATACTTTCGTCGCTGAAGGGCGTCGGCTATTGTTCGCCGGAGCAGCCTTGTCCCTACGTGAGCGGTCAGGATGCGGAAGCCCCGTCCATCAAGTCGATCCTGCGTGGCGAACAGTATTCGACGGTGTTCAAGGACACGCGCGAACTGGCGAAGGTGACGGTCAAGATGGTCGACGCGCTGCTCTCGGGGAAACAGCCCCCGATCAACGATACAAAGACATACAACAACGGCGTGAAGGTGGTTCCCTCCTACCTGCTCAAGCCGGTCAGTGTCGACAAGAGCAACTGGAAACCAGTGCTGGTCGACAGCGGCTACTATCAGGAAAGCCAACTGAAGTAATCCGCAAGGCAGGATGCGTTCCGTTCTGCGGGGCGCTTTGTTTGTGGCTGGCAGTCGGCGACTGCCAGCCGTTTTCCTGAAGCTGAGGAGAATCGGTGAACGCGATTCTGGAAATGAAGGGAATTACCAAGCGTTTTCCGGGGGGGTTGTTGCCTTGAAGGACGTGAACCTGGCCGTGCAGCCAGGGGAAATTCACGCCATCTGCGGTGAGAACGGGGCCGGGAAATCGACCTTGATGAAGGTGTTGAGCGGGGTTTATCCACACGGGACGTACGAGGGCGAGATCCGCTTTGAGGGGCGGGAACAACGCTTTGAATCGATCCGGGACAGTGAGGACAATGGCATCGCCATCATCCACCAGGAACTGGCGCTGGTGCCGCTGATGTCCATCGCCGAGAACATCTTTCTCGGCAATGAGCTGTCCCGCAAGGGCGTGATCGACAACGAGGCGACGCATCGCCGCACCGTCGAGCTGCTGAAGCAGGTCGGGCTCGACGCTTCGCCGGAGGAGCTGATCACCAATCTCGGCGTCGGCAAGCAGCAACTGGTCGAGATTGCA
>QKII01000492.1 GCA_003249625.1 Propionivibrio sp.
TATTATCAAAATAGCCGCGTTGCGTTCAATCAAGGATCCGGAGTCGGATCACAGGTTCTTCTAATATACTCGGTGCAAAGAACAGAAGGTGTCAGTCATTTCTGATTGATGCCCATCCAGGTTCGTTAGCCATGAGCCGTTAGTCGTTAGTCGGGACAGCACACCGGCGTTTGAGATACTGCTTTCAGTGGGCGATTCCGGCGTTAGAATGGGTCACCGTCGCACCGCAGAGGGAGGACCGCCATGCCGATCTCAGGACCCTCGTTGGAAGGGCCGATCCCGCTTCATGAGATTCTGAAGAAGGGCGTCGAGGCGAAACCGGACGAGGATGCCCTCGTGTCTCGGCGACAGCGCTGGACCTTCCGCAAGCTCGACGACGTATCAAGCAGGCTCGCCGCCAGTTATCTCGATCTCGGACTTAGACCAGGCGACCGCATCGCATCGCTCATGCCGAACCGGACTGAGCTGTTCGTCCATTACCTGGCCTGCATGAAATGCGGGCTGGTGGCAATGCCGCTCAACTACCGCTACATGGCGCCGGAAATCGACCACGCGCTTGGGGTCGGCGGCGCGAAAATTCTGCTGGTCCATGACGAACGCCGCGACGACCTGGCTGCCAGCAAGCTCGCGGCCAAGCTCCCGCTCGGCCGGATCAGCTATGCTGACGATGGCGGCAGTGCCAGCCCGAGCTTCCGGTTCCTGACTCAAGGTGAGGCCCGCCGCGATCTGCCCCCGCCGAAACCCGAGGACCCGGCGATCATCTTCTTCACCTCGGGCAGCACCGGAAAACCGAAGGGCGTCTGCCACAGCTTCGAGACGCTTGGCTGGATCATCGCCAGTGGCGTCAAGAGCTTCGAGATGGGCCCCGACGATGTCATGATGCCCGCCGGGTCGGCATCGCATGTCTGCGGGCACCATCTGTCGATGATGACGTTCGCTGTCGCTGGCAGGGTCGTGATTGCGCGCAGCTTCGATGGCGACGAGATTCTGCCGCTGTTGCGCGAGGAGCGGTCCACGAAGATGTGGATGCTGCCGTCAACGCTCTATGCGCTGACGCGGGATCACCACGCCCGTCACGAAGATTTCTCCTCGGTCAAGGCGTGCTATTCGGGAGGCGACAAGGTTTCCTCCGCCCTCGAGGCGGAGTTCGCGGCGCTTGCCGGTATCGCGATCGACGAGATTTACGGTATGACCGAGATGGGCGTTTCGACAATTACCTCGCCGGCATCGTCGAAAGTCGGATCCGTCGGGCCCCCTGGCCCCGGCTACCAGGCTTCGTTGCGCGACAATGGAGGTCGCGAGGTGGCGACCGGCGTGGACGGACGTCTTTGGATCAAGTTCCCCGGAAATATGGTCGGCTACTGGAACAATCCTGAGGCGACCGCCGAGACGATCGTCGATGGCTGGCTGGATACCGGCGATGTGATGAGCGCCGACGAGGACGGCTATCTATGGTTCCACGGCCGCCAGAAGCAGATCATCATCCACGACGGCTCGAACATTTGCCCGCAGGAGGTGGAAGCCGCGCTGCTCGAGCACGACGCCGTGTCCAATGCCGGTGTCGTTGGCGTGCAAAGTCCAATGCATGGCGAAAACGTGCGCGCCTACGTCACGCTCGACACGACGGCGCCGCCGCCGAGGATGCAGGATCTCATCCAATTCGTCCGCGCCCGTGTCGGCTACAAAGCGCCGGAGGAGGTCATCGTCCTGGACGAGATGCCGCTCAACGCAACCGGCAAGGTCGACCGTGTGACACTGAAGAAATGGGCGGCGGCGGGGCAACTGGTAGCGAGTATGTAGAGTCGAATTTTCGCGGTGATGCACGGTCAGGTCTTGCGCTATGAAGTCTGTGTCCACGGAACAGAAGGTGTCAATCATTTCTGATTGATGCCCATCCAGGTTCGTTAACCGTGAGTCGTTAGTCGTTAGTCGAAACCCCAACTGGCCGGAATATCCCGTCAATGCGCACTATAGTTTATTGTGTGGAATAGTATTTTCTGAACCTGTCGTTGGGTCCTCTAATCGTCGTTAAATCTCTGTGAAAGGTTACAGAATAGCGTTCTTAATAAGCGCACTCGCGATATCACTGCCAAGTGCATTTCTGGTCGTGGTAGGTGTGGTGAATCTCAGTGCTACGCATATTCTTTTTTGGGGCGGGATGCTGTTCTTGTGGTGGTTCGCGTTTTGGAATCTGAGGCGGGGCGTTAAACGGTCCTTTGGCCTTACCTTCCTTTTAGTTAATTTGTTTTGGTGGCCATTATTGGCGAGAACCACCCAAAGAGTACTATTTGTCCTGGAAAATGGTGGCATGGAGCGATCGGATGGATATGGTTCTCCGTTGGCATTCTTGATCGGTTTGGTT
>QKII01000061.1 GCA_003249625.1 Propionivibrio sp.
TCAGGTCCGGCCGATCGTAGATCATCGTCTTGACGTGCCGGAACTCGCTGCTCGACCCGCCCTCCACCATGTAGCACGCCAGTGTAAAGGGACTTCCCGCGAATCCGATCAGCGGCACCGAATTACCCAGCGCCCGACGGATCTCGGCGACCGCATCCATCACGTAACGCAAATGATCATTGGGATCGGGCACCGCCAGGTCTCTAATCGCCCACTCCTCGCGCAACGGCCGCTCAAAGCGCGGCCCCTCGCCTTCGGCAAAATACAGCCCCAGTCCCATCGCGTCGGGCACCGTCAGGATGTCCGAGAACAGTATCGCCGCGTCAAGGTCGAAACGCGCCAGTGGCTGCAAGGTCGCCTCACAGGCCAGCGTCGGGCTCTTGCACAACTGCAGGAAACTGCCAGCGCGCTTGCGCGTCTCACAATACTCGGGCAGGTATCGCCCCGCTTGGCGCATCAGCCAGACGGGAGTGTAATCGGTCGGTTGCCGCAACAGGGCGCGCAGGAACGTATCGTTATCTGGTCGGTTCACGGGACGGTCCACAGAATAAGTAAGGGGTCGATTATCCCCCGGAGAAGCTCTGCTGTGGCCCCTTCCGGTTTACTGCTCGTTCTCGTCCGGACGTCGACTGGGATTCAAACCGAGTTGTTTGAGCTTGCGATAAAGGTGCGTACGTTCCAGACCCGTTTTCTCGGCAACGCGCGTCATGTTGCCACGCTCGTTCTTCAGATGGTGTTCAAAATAGAGACGCTCGAACGCCTCACGAGCGTCGCGCAGCGGCTGATCGAACATTGGCAGCGCGGGTGCCGCTGAACGCGGCGTTGCCTCGTCCGCATCACGCTGCAGGATGCCATTTACATCGTCGGCCGAAATTTCCTCTTCCAGAGCCGAGATTGCCAGATTGCGGATAGCTGCAAGCAACTCTACCCACTCGCCCGGCCAATGGTAGAGACGCAGGGCATTCAGCGCAGCGGTGGAAAAACGCCTCGGTGGGACGTCGTGGCGCTCGACGAGATGAGAAAGCACCAAAGGGGCGATTTCCGGCACTTCGTCGGCGTGCCCGGAAAGTTGCGGCAGAGCGACCGAAACATCTCCCAACCGAGCGACGAGTCCCGGATCCCATCCCGTTTCGGCCAACGCGGCCAACGGTCTCGACATGGCCGCGACGAGCAACAAGTTGTATTTCGCCAGTCGCTCCAGCGCAAAAGCAAGATTCTTTTGCTGCAAACGTCCCATCAGCATCAGGTCTGCAATGAACATAACGCCGCCGGTGGCGTTTTCAAGCATCTCCTGAGTCAGCGGCACGCTGGATGACGAAAGGTCGACCCAAGGCGTTCTTGGCGCATGGAGGGTTCTGGCGCAGATCTCGGCGATGCTCCCGGAGGCGCTTTTGAGCAGCAGGACGGCAGTATTGGCAGCAGCCTGTTCCAGGCGTTTCTTTAGATCACGCAGCAACGGGGAGCGAGCAAAGGCATCCAGCGTCACCGGTGGCTTGGTCGGCACGACCTCGTGCTTGAGCGCCTTCTTCACGGTCTGCAACAGTTTCTGAAGGGCAATTGGTTTTTCCAGAAAGTCGACGGCGCCGACCCGCGTCGCTTCGACCGCCGAATCTATCGTTCCATGCCCCGACATCATCACCACCGGCATGGTCAGCAGATTTGCCGCCGACCACTCCTTGAGTAACGAAATGCCATCGGTGTCTGGCATCCAGATGTCGAGCAGCACGAGATCCGGACGCTTCTCCCCACGCACCCTGCGGGCGGCTGCGGCGTTCTCGGCCAGCATGACGGAATGCCCTTCGTCCGAGAGGATCTCCGAAAGCAACTCGCGGATGCCCATTTCGTCATCGACGACCAGTATTTGCGCCATGTTCAGTTCTCTTCCGGTAATACGTTGCTGTCTTGATGCTCCCGCAGGCGGGTCGCCAATGGCAGCAGAATACTGACCTCGGCCCCACGCGGTGTGCGATTGTTGATGCGGATCTGCCCACCATGCTCGTCAACGATCTTCTTGACGATCGCCAAGCCGAGCCCGGTGCCCCCGGCCTTGGTCGTCACGTATGGTTCGAAGACCCGAGCCATCAGTTCGGCGGGGAAACCCGGCCCCGCATCGGCAACGGTGAATTCCGCCATATCGTCAATAGCCCGCGTCATCAGCCAGATTGCGCCATCGGTCATTCCCTGCTGGGCATCTTCAGCGTTGCGCAACAGGTTGTGGATGATCTGCCGCAACTGCGTCGCATCGCCGAGAATATGGGGCAACAAGGGATCGAGATCAAGGGAAATGCCGGCGTGAGAGGTCTCGTAAAGGCCCAGCACTTCACGAATCAGCGCATTGAGATCCAGTTCAGCCAGGTCTGGCGCTGGCAGCCGGGCATAGTCGGAGAATTCGTTGACCATCCTCTTCATCGCCTGCACCTGGTTGATGATCGTCTGCGTCGAACGGTTGAGCATTTCCACATCGCCATTGGCCAGCTTGTCGGCCAGCTTGAACTGCAGCCGCTCGGCGGATAGCTGGATCGGCGTAAGCGGGTTCTTGATCTCATGCGCCAGCCGCCTTGCGACTTCGCCCCACGCTGCGCTGCGCTGCGCTGCGACCAGCCGCGTGACATCGTCGAACACCACCACGAAGCCGGCGCTCACCCCTTCGGGCAGCGGCGAGCCGCGCAGCAAAAGAATTTTCGGCAAACCGCCGGGCCGCGCCAGTTCGAGTTGGGTCTGCCACTCCTTGCGCCCATGCTCGGCAAAGGCATTGCGAATGGTCTGGCCGAGCCCCCCCTGTCGTGGCCAACTTTCCACAACCTCGTCAAGCATGCCAAGGAAGTCGTCCTCGAGAATCGCCTGCGCCCCTTCGTTGATGGTCCGCAGCTTGAACCGGCGATCGAAAACCAGCACACCTGCCGACAGGTTGGCCAGGATCGATTCGAGATAAGCGCGCGCTGCTTCGACCTCGGCGCGATGTTTTTCCGTATCCCGGCGTGCCTCGTCCAGTTGCCTGGTCATCTGGTTGAACGACTGGGTCAGCACGCCCAGCTCATCCCGGCTGTAAATGGCCTGTCGCGGCGTAAAGTCTCCAGCCGCAACGGCCTGTGTCCCTTCGGCCAGGATCGACAACGGCGCCGAGAGCCTCCGTGCCAGCACAAAGGCCATGGCAATGGCGGTGAACAGCGCAAGCAGGACCGTCAACGTCAGCGTCATCGCGTAGATGCGGGTTAGCCCCTGTCGCCCAAGCGAGAGTTCCTGATAATCACGGTACACCGCCTCGACGCGTTCGGCATTGAGCGCCAAAGCACTGGGAACCGGCTGCGTCAACTGCAGCATCCGCGTCTCCATGCCCAAGCCGGTAGGTATTACCGGCACCAGCACGCGCAGCAACAACTCCTTGTCAGCGCTCTCGATCTCGCTAACCCCTCGTCCCGCACGCGCCTGACGCAGTTTCTCGGCGGACGGCGGCGCCGGCAGGAAACCGGTAATATCGCTGGTCGCCGTGGCCAGCAACTGCCCCGATGTTGAAAACAGGGCGATGTACTGCGCACCGCTCTGCTCACGCAAGCGGGTAAGAGCTGCCCGGCGCTGCGCCTCCGGCTGCTCGCCGAGTTCCAGCGCGATCGCGCGCGCCTTCTCGGCCAGATCGTCGAGCAGTGAATCGAGTGCGCTGCGCCCGAGATTGATCCCCGATTCAAGCGCCTTCTCCACGCGAACGTCGAACCACGTCTCGATGCTCTTGGTGACGAACTGTACCGAAACGGCATAGATGAGCACGCCCGGGATCACAGCCATCAGTCCGAAGATCAGCATCAAGCGCAGCTTGAGGCGGGAACCGAACACCTTGGCACGGTACTCCTGCCACAGCAGGCGTACCTGCCAAATGATCAGTACAAACAAGGACAGAGCGACGATAGCGTTAAGTCCGAGCAACCAGGGATAGTGCCGGGCGAATAATGCCGTATTGGCACTTGCTGAAGCCAACAGGAAGAGCAGGATGCCGCCGAACGATGATGCGACGATGATCAGCGTTTTCATTTCTCTGCTCCTCTATCCGCAGCAACCGACTCCGTTGGCTCCGCGGGGAGCGCCGGCTCCGGGGCAGAAAAAATCCAGCGCAGCCACTCGGAAGACTGGCTCCACTCCCGGTTCGACAACGCGCTGACCTGGAACGTCTTGGGCATCTGCGACGGATCGAGGCGCAAGCGGGCCGCGGCAGCGTAAACCACACCGCCATCGATCTCGCCTTTCTCGATAACCTGCCAGTGTCGCAAGCGCGAGAGCACACGCAACGCGTCATCCAACGAGGCGAAACTCTGGTGCAGCGCGCCGCTCGAAAGGCGATATTGCCGCGTCAGGGCGTGGTAGGAGAGCTGGAAGGTTTTATTCCTCAGCACCACCTTCTCGTCGAACCAGTACCAGCGTGAACGCGTCAATTCAAAGTCAGCGGTAAAGTAAAGCACGACCCCCTTGTTGACCGCCGCTTCGAGGCGCGCCCCCAGGTTGATCGAGAAGTTGGCCGAAAGGCTGTAGCCTTCATCATTCGCCACCATTTGCGCGCTCTGGATGACGACATCTGCCGCACGCGCCGACACGATGACGAAACACAACGCCAGACAGACAAGAAACGATTCAAGCCTTGCGCAGCAACGCATAGTAAAAACCGTCATTGTTTTCACCGGGCAACCATGGCTCTTCGACAAGTCGCTGAGCATCCGGCTGACGTACCAGGAAGGCATCGATCTGCGCCGAATTTTCTTCGACGAATACCGAACAGGTCGCATACAGCAAGCGTCCGCCGGGACGGAGCAGCGACCAGAGGGTATCCAGAATGGCTGCCTGGGTATGCACAAGGCGCCGGATGTCGCTTTCTCGACGCAAGGCCTTGATGTCTGGATGCCGCCGAACAACACCGGACGCAGAACAGGGCACATCAGCCAGAATTGCATCAAATGGACGGCCGTCCCACCATTGCCGTGAAGCAAGACAATCCGCCGCCTTGACTTGAGCCGTAAGGCCGAGACGCTTCAGATTATCTTCGATACGCCTGGTTCGTAATGGATCAATGTCCAGCGCCAGCAAATCAAGCTCACAGGATTCGAGCAGATGAGCCGTCTTGCCGCCCGGCGCGGCGCAAGCATCGAGCACTCGGCTTCCCGCATCCGGCGCCAGCAACTCGGCCGCACGCTGCGCACCAGCGTCCTGAACGGAAACCCATCCATCGAAAAATCCCGGCAGCGCATCGACAGCCACTGGTTTTTCCAGCGTCAGACCGCTCGTTCCGACAGGCGTCGCCGCCATCCCGAGAGCGACCAGCCGTTCAAGATAATCCCCCACCGAACAGCGACGTTTATTGACTCGCAAGGTCATCGGCGGAGGCGTGTTTCCCGCCGTCACAATACCCTGCCATCCATCGCGATAGGTTCGACGCAGGCGGGCCAGCCACCACGGCGGAAACCAGTAGCGAGCCACCTCGTCCTGCGTAGCCGCAGCCAGCAGACTCTCGCGCTGGCGCAGGAAATTGCGCAAGACGCCGTTCACCACCCCCTTCAGCCCGCCGCCGGCCAACTCGCCTGCCGCGGCAACAGCCTGGTCAACGACCATCGGTGCTGCGTCGGGGCGAGTATCCAGCCGGTACAATGCGACTAGCAGCAACGCCTGCGTTTCCGCGTGCGTCAGCGGCCGCGACATCAACCGCCCGAGAAGGAACTCTCCCCAACCGTAGCGGCGCAACACCCCGTAAGCGAGATCCTGCGCAGCAGCCCGGGCCACTGACGGTTCTTCCGCCAGAAGGCCCAAGGCATCATTGAGACTCTTGCCGGCGTGAACGGAGGCAACAACGCGAGCGCCAAGCAGCAGGCTGTAGCCTAGTGAATCGCGGGCAAGACTGGAGGAGATGGTGACTTCACCAGGATTGGAGGCCGGCAAACCCTGCCCCCCCGGACGCCGGACACGGACGAAACGCTTACCGGAGGGCGGAGATGGAGGAATCGAAGAAGAGGACAAAAGGGGAACCAAATAATCGTTTATTTTTCGGAGTTTAGCATGGGCACTCCGGCGACTCACGTAATGCCCCCGCGCCATCCCGAATCCGCTAAAATTTTGTGCGCTATCGCGTGTTGTGCTTTGTGGAGACTGAACAGTGATCGGCAAAACGGTACTGATTACCGGAGCGGCCAAACGCGTTGGCAGTTCGATCGCCCGCGAACTGCACGACGCGGGGGCAAATATCGCGGTGCACTACCGCGCTGCCTGCGAAGCGGCAAACGCACTGGTAGCCGAGTTTAATGACATCCGGCCTGGTTCCGCATGGTGCCTGTATGCGGACTTGCTCGACACGACAGCACTATCGACGCTGGTTGCCCATACTGTAGACCACTTCGGCCGACTCGACGCACTTGTCAACAACGCCTCGAGTTTTTTCCCCACGCCACTTGGAGAAATCGACGAGCCTGCCTGGTCCGACCTGATTGGAAGCAACCTCAAAGCTCCTTTGTTCCTCACGCAAGCCGCAGCCCCCCACTTGCGACGTACGCGCGGGGCCGTGGTCAACATTACCGACATTCATGCAGAAAGACCCCTTGCCGGTTACCCACTGTACTGTGCGGCAAAGGCCGGCTTACTGGGCCTCACCCGTGCATTGGCCATCGAAATGGCGCCAGAGGTTCGCGTCAACGCCGTTGCTCCCGGGCCGATCCTCTGGCCTGAAGATGGTGCCTTCGACAGCGAGGCGCGCGCCCGGATCGAAGAACATACATTGCTCGGCCACGCCGGCAGCCCGCGGGATGTTGCACGTGCGGTACGTTTCCTGTTCAATGACGCTCCCTACGTCACGGGCCAGGTCATCAATGTCGATGGCGGACGCACGGCGCACCTATAGCCGTAAGGCCAATCCTATTCAACTCAGCATCACCCCAACAGAGGTCCGGTGGAAACATCAAAGAACATTCAACGCCTGAAGCGGCGCCTGGAAAGCGATGTCGGTAAAGCCATCGCCGATTACAACATGATCGAAGCCGGCGACACAGTCATGGTATGCATTTCCGGAGGAAAAGATTCTTTCGCCATGCTGTCGATTCTGATGGCACTTCAGAAACGCGCGCCCGTCGATTTCCGACTGATCGCCATGAACCTCGACCAGAAGCAGCCAGGCTTCCCCGGTGACGTACTGCCCCGCTATCTGTCTGGCCTGGGTATCGACTTTCGCATCGTTGAGCAGGACACCTATTCGATCGTCAAGGAAAAGATTCCAGAGGGGAAAACGACCTGCTCGCTCTGCTCGCGCCTTCGGCGCGGCGTGATTTACCGCACGGCGAAGGAACTTGGCGCAAACAAGGTCGCGTTAGGCCATCATCGCGACGACATCGTGCACACGCTTTTCCTCAACATGCTGTTCGGAGGAAAGCTCAAGGCGATGCCGCCCAAACTGGTCACCGACGACGGCGCACATATTGTCATCCGCCCGTTGGCCTACTGTAGCGAGGAGGATATTTCACGTTACGCTCGCGGCGTACAGTTCCCGATCATCCCCTGCAACCTCTGTGGCTCTCAGAGCAATCTGCAACGGCAGAAAATTCGGGAAATGATGGCGGACTGGGACAAGCGTTTCCCGGGACGTACGGAATCGGTGTTTTCCGCCCTGCAGAACATCGTACCCTCGCATCTCGCCGACAATGCATTTTTTGATTTCAAGGGACTGCAGCTTGGCGCAGACCATCTGGATACAGAGGGGGGCGATATCGCTTTCGACGAGCCAGAACTCAATACCGCCCCGAAGCAACAAACAATTTCGCTGAGGGCACGAAACAGCTAGGGCGAAGCGGATATGCTTTTGCTATGATTCGGCAACCAGGTGAAGCAATGGCGTATGAAAGCAGCATTGACTGCTGAGGATCAGATGTCCCTCAGCGTTCGGCGCAGAGCATTTGACATCCGACCACACAATGACAGACGTGAATATTGACTCCCCTCTTCAGGTTGTCCTCATTGCCGGCATCTCGGGCAGCGCCCGTCTGCACGAAAAACTGGGCAACAGTGAAGCAATCCGCGCACTCGACCGGTGTATCAAGCGGATCGAGCGCTCGATTGACGCCTGGAAGGGGCGTATTCTCCAGACAGACGGCAACGAAATTCTCGCCGCCTTTGATGGAGCAGACGCAGCAATTCAAGCTGCGATCGACATGCAACAAAGGGTTGCAGATCTCCCCCCCGTTTCCGGAGTCAAAGTAGCCATCCGTGTCGGACTCGCCGGGAGCATGACGCCAGCGGAATGCAACGGTACTCCACGCGATCTCGCCAAGGAGGCAGCCTTGCTCACAGGCCTCGCCAAGCCGACGCAAATCCTCGTCAGCGGGCAACTCCGTGAGTTTATATCTCCATCACTCTTGGAGCACCTCACAAGCAGGGGAAACCTGTCGGAGAGTGGAACTGCCGATTCAGTTCTCGAGATTATCGCACTGTCCTCACCAACGCGAAGCGAACTGGAGCACAGTGAAAAGGATCTGGACGGCAGCGTCGTTAGAACTGGGAGTGCTAGCCACTCCCTCGTACTTCGTTACTGTGACGACACGATCCATCTCAATGAAGAGAAACGGATCGTCCATGCCGGTCGGGATGCAGGCAGCGACATTGTCCTTCACGACCGTCGTGCATCTCGGCACCACGCCACTATCGAATATAGAAACGACTGCGTCGTTCTCGTCGACCGAAGCACCAACGGTTCTTACGTAACCGCAGGCGGCAGCTCTGAAATATTTGTTCGCCGCAGCGAGTTTATTCTGCAGCCTGCAGGACGTATTGCGTTTGCTTCTTCTTCAACATCTCCAGGCGCAGACATCGTCGAATTCTGGCCGACCTGACGGTCATCAGGCCAGCGAAACTTCACGCGAGACATCTCCAAGAAATCCGGAAGCCAAGGCGATGGCTCCCGGGGTTCTCATCTGCGCAAGGCCACCTACTTGCCTGCCTTGAGCGAGGAGGGAGCCACCTTTGCCTTGGAGGACAAACACCCGCTCATGAATTTTTTACGCTCGTCGCCTTTCAAC
>QKII01000156.1 GCA_003249625.1 Propionivibrio sp.
AGCTGGCTGTTCGGGAACACCTGCACGTCGTACTTGCCCTTCGTGGCTTCCATGACGTACTTGGCGAACAGCTTCATGCCGACGGTTTCGGGCTCGCCATCCGGCTTCATGCCGGCGATCTTGACCACGATCTTGTCGGCGGCGTAGGTGGGCAGCGTTGCCGTGCCGAGCATGGCCAGTGCGGAAAGGAGAAGAATCCTGCGTTTCATTGTGACCTCCGTGTTGTTGGAATAGAACGGGTGTTGCTGTTGCGAAAAAAAACGGGGTAGTTGGCTTTTCTTCCTGTCAGATCGAGGTTTTCAGGCGTTGAAGGGCAATTTCAAGCTCCGCGGTCTGTCTTTGTTCGTCCCAGTCGTGCTCGACCGCCATCAGTTCGACGATGCGGGGAAGGGCGCTCTGCGCCGCAGCATTGTCCAGCAGGGCCAGCGGAATGCGTCGGGTCAGCACGTCACAGGCGCGCTCGGCGAATTCGTGGCGCGCCGCGTAAACGACCTCGGCCTCGATGTATGGATGTGCAGGATGCAGGCGGGAGCCCAGCCCCTCGTTGCCCAGTCGCGCCACACACATTGCCTGGTCTCCGAACGCATGTTGCAGATGGTCGGCGATGTCGGCTGCCAGGCCGTAGTCCTTGCGCAATACATCGCCTATCTCGGGGGCGTAATGCGTCGCGCCGACCAGACACAGCTCGCGAGTCCGGCAGGGAGAGGCGGGCTTCAGTTTGCCTGTCTCGATGGCCTGGTCGACCGCTTCTTCAGCCATCTTGCGGTAGGACGTCCATTTTCCGCCGGCCATCGATACCAGTCCTGATGGACTGACGATGATCAGGTGTTCTCGTACCTGCTGTGCCGTGCTCGCCTTTTCGTCGAACTGGACGAGCGGCCTTAGTCCGGACCACGCTGAGAGAACGTCGTCACGCGTCGCAGACAAGTCGAAATACTGGTTGACGTGGCGCAGGACGTAGTCGATTTCCTCATCCTTCACTGCAGGGTGGTCAACGATCTCCGCCGGGTGATCGGTGGTCCCGACCAATGCGTGTCCCTGCCACGGTAGAACGAACAGCACGCGGCCATCCTCGGTCTTTGGGATCAGCAGGCCGGTGTCGGGCGGAACAAAGCGGGAAGAGAGAACAATGTGAATTCCAGACGCCGCCTTGAGCAGTGAAGGGGTTGTCGTGTCGTCCATCTTCCGGATGCTGTCGACGAATGGGCCGGCAGCGTTGATGACCGTACGGGCATGGATGGAGAACGCCTTGCCGCTAATCGCGTCGCGAACCTTTGCTCCGCAGAGCTTGCCAGCGTCCTTATCCAGCGCGATCACTTCGACGTGCGGAGCGATCACGGCGCCATGCTGCCGGGCTGTCAACGCGAGCGTAACCGCCATTCGGGCATCGTTGAACTGGCCATCGTAGTAGACGACGCCGGCTTTGAGGCCCTCATGCTTGAGCATCGGGAAACGGCGGAGCGCCTCGTCGCGACCGATCAGATAGCTTCTGCCAAGACCTCGCTTGCCGGCGAGCAGATCGTACAAAACCAGCCCGGCGTAAACATACGGAACTTCCAGCCAGTTGTAGAGCGGGGTGACCAGAGGTAAAGCGTTAGCCAGGTGCGGCGCATTCTGGAGGAAGATTCCTCGTTCCTGTAGCGCCTCCTTGACGAGGTGATATTGGGCCCTGTCGAGCCTCTTGACTGCCGCTTCGAGGTAGCGAACACCGCCGTGCACGAGTTTTGTGCTCTTGCTGCTGGTCCCCTCGGCGATGTCATGCTTGTCCACGAGGGCGACTTTCAGACCACGGCTGGCCGCGTCGACAGCAATGCCGCATCCTGTTGCGCCTGCCCCAATGATCAATAGATCGTAGAACCCCTCGCTCACGAGCGAGTCCATGACTTCTTTTCTTTTCATCCCACCCTGCCTGTTTTTTATTGGCCTGTATACGTTTTGTTTGTTTTTCGTATACAAATTATTGTGTTCCAAAACGAACGTTACGGTTTTGCTTCAGTGCTGTCAACCGAAAATTTGCGTTCGAAGTGATGCTTTTTTGTCAGCAGCTCCTGCAGGCCGGAATCGTTTGTCGATTGGCATTGTTTCCCCTGTCTGTCGTGCGATTTCGCTTACGGGGAGAAGGTGGTGGTGAGTGTTCGTGTTTTTATGATATCTCTTGATAATTTTCGTAAACGAACCTTTTTTGTTCGTCTTTCCGATATTTTCCAAGAGAATTCCTCGTGGAACATCTTTCGCGAATGATGAAAGCCGTTGACATGATTTTTTATTACATGATACATATGATGTATGAACGAAGTCCTTGCTTCCCCACGTACAACATTTCAACGCCAGGTGCTCGATCGCCTTGGTCTGGATATCTGC
>QKII01000089.1 GCA_003249625.1 Propionivibrio sp.
GTAATTTCTGTCCTGCAACCAAATCGCCTTTTAGCACTCTTATCGTTAGAGTGCTAACATTCGTGCGTAGGTCATTTATTAGGAGGTGAACACCCATATGACGCAAGCTCTGACTTTTCCGATGGTTACCGCAGTAGGCAATATCGACGCCTACATCGCTGCAGCGAAACGTTTCCCGATCCTGACAGAGGAGGAGGAGTTCCGCCTGGCGACGCGCTTCCGTGAGGAGAATGATGTGGAAGCTGCGCGCCAACTGGTCCTTTCCCACCTGCGTTTGGTCATTTCTATCGCCCGTGGCTACCTCGGCTACGGACTACCACATGCCGACCTGATTCAGGAGGGCAATATCGGCCTGATGAAGGCGGTAAAGCGCTTCGACCCTAATCAAGGTGTACGGTTGGTATCGTTTGCCATCCACTGGGTCAAGGCTGAGATTCACGAGTACGTCCTGCGCAACTGGCGCATGGTAAAGCTCGCCACCACCAAGGCTCAGCGCAAACTCTTCTTCAACCTGCGCAGCATGAAACCCGGTAGCGAGGCGCTGACGATGTCGCAGGTCGCAGAGGTCGCACACAAGCTGAACGTCAAGCCGGAAGAAGTCGTCGAGATGGAAACTCGCCTGTCGGGCCACGACATCGCGCTCGAAGGAAACAACGACGATGAGGAAAGCTTCGCGCCGATCGCGTATCTGGACGACAGCCGCAGCGAACCGACGCGCGTCCTCGAACGGCGCGCCCATGATCATTTGCAGAGCGATGGCTTGCAGACCGCCTTGTCCAACCTCGATGAGCGCAGCCGACGGATCGTTGAAGCGCGTTGGCTGACCGAAGACCCTGCTACGCTTCACGATCTGGCTGCGGAATTCGGAGTATCCGCCGAGCGTATCCGCCAGATTGAATCCAAAGCAATGCAGAAGATGAAGACGCACCTGCTGCCACTGGTCGACGCAGGCTAAGACAGTACTCGACGCTCGTTTCGAGCAGGCCGTGCGGAAATTCCCGCGCGGCTTTTTTTATTCCGCTCGCGCAAACAGATAACCGTCAGCGGCCAAGGCGTCACCGCCCCTGCCACCATCTAGCGATTCTGCCCTGAACTCCGTACCCGACGCGCCCAGCGACACGAACAATGGCAGGAAGTGCTCAGCCGTCGGGTGAGACGCACGCCCCCCCGGCGCTTGACGCTCCCAATCGAACAGCGCCTCTATCGCCGAATCGCCACCCTCCAGCAACTGAGCATGCACCCACTCCCGGAATGTGGGCGATTCGGGGATCGGTAGCGAGCCAGTAGCCTGCAAATGGTCGTTGTGATGATGGGCCATACGCCCCAGAGCGACCACGAGGATGCTTTCATCCGGTAGCGCAGCCAGCGCACGTCCCAGCGCGAAGTGATGCCGCGCGCAACGCTCTGGCTGGACAGACAACTGAATCACGGGAAGGCCTGCACCGGGAAAGAGGGAGAGTAAAGGGGCCCACGCGCCATGATCCAGCCCGTGCGTAGCATCAAGTCCGGCAGCGATGCCTGCGCCAGACAGCATTTTCTTTATACGAAGGGCCAGAGCCGGGTCACCTGGCGCGGGATAGCGGTGCGAACACAACTCGGCGGTTCCCTCGTCGAAATCGTGGATTGTCCCTGGCAGCTGTCCAGCGGAGAGCATCGGAAGCCGCGTCGTCCAGTGCGCCGAGACCATCAGGATGGCTGCCGGCCGAGGCAGACGCGGCGCGATCTGCCCCCAGCACGCCGATAGTTCATCACCGCCGACTGTGGCCGATGCCGAACCGTGCGACAGGAAAAGAACAGGCATTCGGACCGACATCGGAACTCTGTACGGATTCGTTTAGAGCGCCGTTTCGGCCGCCAACGCTTCTTTGACTGCTGGTCGACTACCCACGCGCTCTTGGAAAGCCTCCAGAGAAGGCCATTTTGCAAGATCGACTCCGGTCCATTGGGTCCAGTTAAGGACAGTGAACAGGTAGCCGTCCGCCACGCTGAAACGATCCCCAAGCAGGTAATCGCTCTTCACGAGATGGGTCGCCACAAAGGCAAGCCGCGCCCCCAGCGTTTGCCGAGCGACGGCTTTGTAGTCCTCCGGAGCCTTCGGATTGAACAACGGAGCGAAACCTTTGTGGATTTCCGAGTTAATGAACCCGAGCCACTCCTGCAAACGGTAGCGCTCAAGCGTACCTGAGCGAGGCGCCAAACCCGTTTCTGGCTTCAAGTCGGCAATGTACTGGACTATCGCCGGCCCCTCGGTCAACAGCGATCCATCATCAAGTTCGAGTACGGGCACATAGCCCTTCGGATTGATTTTGGTGAAGTCGCTACCATCCTCGGACAACTCGCGGTTCTTCAGATCAACCTTGATCAGGTTGAGGTCGATCCCGGCCTCGCGCGAGGCGATGTGTGCAGAGAGCGAGCACGCACCGGGAGAGAAATATAGTTTCATGAGGTCATCCTGCCAGCTGATTAGTGAAGTGGTTGAGCTAACGAATTCCTAGAGGGAGTCCGTTCAGCGCGATGCATTCCTTGCACCGTCAAAGGCGAAGGCGCCAGCACCGAGCAGGCTTTGCGCAACAGCAGCGATGACCAAGTACACCGGGTATTCCCAACCGCCCTTGGGGGCGCTGAAAACCCATCCGTTGCCGAAATGGACAGAAGCAGCACCGATCAGGATCGGCACCGACAACGCGGCGACCAGGCGCGTCCGGAAGCCGATGAGCAGCGCCAATCCTGCGAGGATTTCCGCCGGCGCAACAATGTAGGCCATGAAGCCGGGGAAACCTACCGACGCAAAAAAGGCGGCAGTTCCGGGCAAGGTGAAAACAAAAACCTTGAGTGCACCGTGTGCGAGGAACATAGCACCGAGCGCAACGCGCAGCAGAGCAACACCGTAATCCGTGGCGGAATACGCTGAGGAACGGGCAGTGACGGCAGTGTTGGCGGTGAGAGTGGTCATGTAAGTCTCCAGAGTGAAAGGGGTCTATCGATGATTTGCGGCAGTCAAGCGACTGACGTTGATGCGAACTATAATTAACCCCAAGGCAGGGATAAACCGCTGACAAGATTATTTTCTATTGCTAATTTCGGGATAATTAATGGATCGATTCGACGCCATGCGGGTCTTCTGCACCGTCATTGAGGCCGGCAGTTTTGTTGCGGCAGCGGACCGCCTCGGACAATCAACGACTGCTGTTTCGCGCCTCGTCGCTCAACTCGAAGCGCATCTCAACGTCCGCCTGCTCAACCGCACGACCCGCCGGATGCAGCCGACTACGGAAGGCTTCGCCTATTTCGAGCGCTGTACGCAGTTGCTCGCCGACCTCGAAGAAGCGGAAGCCGGCATCTCTGGCGAAGCCCGCCGCCCACGGGGACGTCTGCGGCTGACAGCACCTATCGCGCTGGCCACACTGCTCCTCGCCCCGGCCTTCGCCGCTTTTTCGCGGCAATACCCTGATATCACGCTCGACATCCAGCTCTCGGACAATGTCGCCGATTTCGTCGATGAAGGACTCGATCTGGCCATCCGCGTGGGCCGCGTCGGCAGCGACAACCTCGTTGCGCGCCACGTCGCTGACACCACACTGTTGATCGCCGCCTCGCCCGACTATCTTCAGATCGCGGGAACGCCCAAACACCCGGAACAGCTGACGCGGCATGCCTGTTTTACCTACACATATTCGGCAACCGGAAACCAGTGGCAATTTGAAGGGGCTGAAGGAACATTGGAGAACGTCCGCATCGGCGGTCCGATCAATGCCAACAACGGCGTACTGCTTGCCGAAATGGCAGCAGCCGGCGGTGGCATCGTACTGGCACCGTCCTTCATCCTGGAACCGCTAATTGCATCCGGAAGACTACAGCGGCTGCTTCCCGACTGGCGTCTGCGCCAATTGCCAATCCACGTGGTTTACCCGACGCGTCGACACTTATCGGCGAAAGTACAGGCGATGGCCTCCTTCCTCGCTGACTGGTTTGCCCGTCATCCGGCGCCACAGGCCTGACACACGACAAAGCAGGGTATAAGCCGGCCACGAAAGATTGGAGGATAATCGCTTTTTTCCTTCGAGCGGATCGCTCGCCCCCCAAACCTGAAAAGGAGTCAGTCATGATAGTTGGTCGCATCGCCGACGTTGCGAAACAAAAAAATGCACTACCGGCCGCCATCGTTCGCGCCCTTGAAGCGCTACAGAAAGTCGATCTTGGAAAAGCGGAGCCGGGCCGCTACGAGATCGAAGGCGACAAGCTGTTCTATCTCGTCCAGGACGTCGAACTGCGCACGATGGAAGAAAGCCGCGCCGAGGCGCACCACCAGTACGCGGACATTCAGGTCCCGTTCAGCACCAACGAGCGTTACGGCTTCGCCTTGCCGCAAGACCTCGCACCGAGCGACGACCAGCTAAAGGAAAAAGATCTCGCCTTCTACCCGACGCCGGTCGGCGAAAGCTTCATCGACACCGCACCGGGAACTTACCTGGTGTTCATGCCGAAGGAACTTCATCGCCCCTGCTTGGCCATCGCCGGCAAGGAAACGATCCGCAAGGCGGTCGTGAAAGTACATGCCAGCCTGCTCGGCATGTAATTCCGATTCGGCACTGCCACACCCAAAGCCTCCCGCCCATGGGAGGCTTTTTTGTTTCCACGCACCGCACATCACTCACTCCTCGATCTTGAAATGAGGAGAGGTATTCGATATATTGCTAACTCGAATTAGCAAACATAAAACCGGGGCAAACATGAGCGAAAAAGTGTTTCTTGGAATCGACGTCGGTTCGGCCAGCGTACGTGCCGGGCTGTTCGACGGCAACGGACAGCGACTGGCCTTTGCGGTGCGGCCAATCAAGCAGTTTCACCCGAAGCCTCTGTTCGTCGAGCAATCTTCTGCAGACATCTGGGCGCAAACCTGTGCCGCCGTACGGGAGGCCGTAGCCACTGCGGCAATCGATCCGGCGCGCATCGCCTCGATCGGCGTCGACGCGACCTGCTCGGTGGTTGCCGTCGGGGCTAACGGGGCACCGGTTTCCGTCGCCGAAAACGGCGAGACGGAGCGAGACATCATCATGTGGATGGACCACCGCGCCGAGAAGCAGACAGCAGCGATCAACGCCACCAACGACCCGGCGCTGGCCTACGTCGGCGGCGAGGTAAGCATCGAGATGGAATTGCCGAAGGTGCTGTGGCTCAAGCAGAACTTTCCCGAACGTTACACCGCCGCATGGCGCTTCTTCGATCTTGCCGACTACCTGACCTGGCGTCTCTCCGAGGCGGACATCGCCAGCGTCTGCACGCTGACCTGCAAGTGGAATTATCTGGCGCACGAGAACCGCTTCAGCGAAACGTTGCTGGCCGCCGTCGGCCTCGATGACATCACCGGCAAAGTACCGCCAAAAGTCCTGCCGCTGGGCTCCGCCGCCGGCGCACTTTGCCCCAAGGCAGCGGCAGAACTGGGACTCCCTCCTGGCATCGTCGTCGCCACTGGCATCATCGACGCTCACGCAGGCGGGCTGGCGCTTGTCAGCACGGATCCCAAAGGAAGCCTGGCAATCATCGGCGGTACCTCGAACTGCCATATGGTGGTCAATCCAACGCCGGTCATGGTGCCCGGTGTCTGGGGCCCGTACTTCGGCGCCATGCTCCCTGGTTACTGGCTGAACGAGGGTGGGCAAAGCGCAGCTGGCGCCTTGCTCGACTGGACGCTGCGCCAGAGCGACGCGTGGTCCCTGCTCGAAAGCACGGCCAAGGCGGAGAACCGCAACATCTACGCGGTGCTCAATGACTGGCTCGCCGATCTGGAAAATCGCGAGACATGGCCAACCCGCAATCTGCACGTCCTCTCCGACCACCATGGCAACCGCTCCCCCCGCGCCAATCCGCACGCGCGTGGGGCCGTTGTCGGCCTGACGCTGGAACAAGGCAAGGACGCGCTGGCGCGACTCTACCTCGCTACCCTGCAGGCGCTGGCCTACGGCACGCGCCACATCGTCGAGAGCATGAACGCCGCCGGGCACAACATCACGCGCATCGTGATGTGCGGTGGCGGCACAAAGAACCCCTACTGGCTGCGTGAAAACGCCGACGCCACCGGCTGCGAAATCCAGCTGGTCAGCGAGGAAGATGCTGTCACCCTGGGCGCCGCGCTACTCGGTGCCGTCGCCAGCGGCACCTTCGCCTCGATGCCGGACGCCGCCGCCACGATGGTTCGCTCCGGTGGCAGCGTCAAGCCACGCGGCGAAACCAAAGACTTCCACGATGCGAAGTACGCCATCTACCTGACGCTTTACGAAGACATGGAACGTTGCCGTTCCGCCATGCAGGCATGGCAATAAGCCACCGCCTGATTTTTCCGAGGAACCTCAGATGCTAAAACTTACCCTCCCCCCGTCGAAACCGTTGATCAAGGCCGGCGACAAGGAAGTCCTGCTGGTCACCAACGCCGACCTGCGCGAATCGGCCAACGTCGAATGCTGGCCCGTGCAGAACAAATTCGAAGCCAAGCTGCAGGACGCGCTGTCCAGCCGCTTTGGCGTCACGGCCAAGCGCGCCCATCTCTACAAGGGCGACAAGGGACACGGTTTCATCAGCAGCCAGCGCGAAGGCAGCGACCTGTTCGCCACCATCGACCCGGACGCGCCCGTCATCGTTCTGCTCACCGCCTGGCAGTACTCGCACCATCTGGCGCCGAGCCTGGCCAAGCACCGCGGCCCGGTGCTGCTGCTCGCCAACTTCGACGGCACCTGGCCGGGTCTGGTCGGCACGCTGTGCATGGCCGGCACATTGACCGGCCTTGGCAAGGCCTATTCCCGCCTGTGGTCGACCAACTTCGATGACGCGTTCTTCTTCAATGGACTTGAGTCGTGGCTCAAGACCGGTACGATCCAGCACGACCTCTCCTATCTGCACCCGGTCGATGCCAGCCACCCTGCAGCCAAAACTCCCGCGTGGGCGATGGGCCAACAGGTCGGCGACTACGTGCTGCAACACAAGGAAATTCTCGGCCTGTTCGATTCATTCTGCATGGGCATGATCAATGGCGTCTTCCCGCAGAAGGCGCTCGTCGACATCGGCATGCCGATGGAAAGCCTGTCGCAGTCGGCACTGCTCGTCGAAATGGCAAAAGTGCCGCAGCCGCTGCGCGAGGAATGCCTCAAGTGGTATGAAGAGCGCGGCATGAAGTTCCAATACGGCAAGGATCCAGCCAAGGAACTGACCCGCGAACAGGTGCTCGAACAATGCGCGATGATGATCGCGATGGCCCGCTTCACCCAGCGCTTCGGTCTGTCCTGCGTCGGAGTTCAATACCAGCAGGGGCTGGCGCATTCCTGCGCGGCGTCAGACTTCGCCGAAGGGGCCATCGGCTCAACCGACCGCTTCCCGATCCCCGACGAGAACGGCGACATCATCCGCGCGGGCAAGCCGATCACCTGCGCCAACGAGGTAGACATGGGCACGGCTATTCCGCAAACCATGTTATTCCGCCTGCTCGATTCGTTCGGTCTGCCATCGGAAACCACGCTGCACGACATCCGCTGGGGCAGTGAGTTCGAGGGTACTTTCTATTGGGATTTCGAGATCTCCGGCTCGGTACCGTTCGAACATCTCAAGGGTGGCATCGCCGGTTCCACCGGCTACCGCCAACCGGCCATGTACTTCCCGAAGGGCGGTTCGTCGATCCACGGCCAGGGCAAGGCCGGCCGGCTGATCTGGGCGCGCGCACACTATGAAGGCACGCAGGTGTTCATGCACATCGGCACTGGCACCGCCGTCGAGTTGCCCGCCGCCGAGTTCGAGCGCCGGCGCAAGGCAACGACCTATGAGTGGCCGCTGCTTAACTGCGTCCTGGACGGCGTCGGCCGCGACGACCTGATGGCCGGCCACCAGAGCAACCACATCACCATCGCCTACGTCGACGAAGACAAGTTGCAGGACGTGCTGCGTGCCTTCGTCGCACAGGCAATCACGCAGAACATCAAGGTATCCGTCGCTGGCGACGCCTTCAACACGCTGTAGTACCTCCTCGGGGGCGGTCGGTCCCGGCCGCCCCGTTTTTTCCCGGAACCGCAATGACCACACACGAGCACTACCGTGGCGTCTGGCCAGTGATGCTGACGCCGTTCGACAACCAGCGCGAAATCGACTGGGAATCGCTGAAGAAACTTATCGACTGGTACATCAAGGCCGGAGTCAATGGCCTTTTCGCTAACTGCCAGTCGAGCGAGATGTTTTTTTTGTCCGAAGCTGAATCGCTTCAGCTGACCCGTTTCGTCCTCGACTACGTCAATGGGCGTGTTCCCGTTGTCGCTTCTGGCCATACTGCCTGCGGCATGTCGCAACAGATCGACCAACTCGGCAAGATCGCCGAGACCGGCGTCGATAGCGTAATCCTGATCAGCAACCGCCTCGCCATGCCGAACGAAAGCGACGCGACGTTGCTCGCCAACCTGCAGAAAATCACTGCCGCCGTGACCGACAAGGTCGGCCTCGGGATCTACGAATGTCCGCACCCCTACAAGCGCCTGCTCTCGGACGACGTCGTCCGCTGGTGCGCACAGAGCGGCCGCTACACGTTCATCAAGGACACCTGCTGCCAGATCGAGACGATCCGCCGGCGCGTCGAACTGTCGAAGGGCAGCCGTATGCACATCGCCAACGCCAACGGCCAGACCCTGCTGCCCTCGCTGCAGGCCGGCGCGCACGGCTACAGCGGCGTAATGACCAACTTCCACCCAGAGTTATACGTCTGGCTGTGCGACAACTGGCAGAACGAGCCGGAAATGGCCGAGACAGTCTTCGCCTACCTGTCGACCTCCTCGCTAGCCGAATGCCTCGACTACCCGATCTGCGCCAAGGACTACCAAAAGTCGATCGGCAATTTCCAGTCCGTCGCCAGCCGTGTGCGCGAAGCCGGGAACTACTACTCTGCGCACTTCCAGAGTAACGTTCAACAGATGGTTCAGCTGGGCGAAATCATCAAGAAGCAGCTTGGCATCCTGCAATAAG
>QKII01000184.1 GCA_003249625.1 Propionivibrio sp.
CCACAGTGTACGCATAGCCCCCATTTGCCAGCAGTGGAGAAAAGACAGGCTCTGCTCCCGATAATTCGCATCAGTGAAAGATGGAGTCTGATCCCATTAACGCATAGCAACCACACCCAAACAGAGCCTTCTATTCATTCGGCGGATTTCACTTCGTTGAATCCGCCCTGCGCGGGCTGCTGGGTGCACTTCATGCGCAATGTGTTGAGACAGGTGCCGAACGCTCACCAGCCGGCCGTCTCGGCGGCCATCCGCACCGTCTTTGCCCAACCGGACCAGCGGGCGACCGCGCAGACCTGGCGGGCGGTGGCCGACAGCCTACGCCAGCGCTTCGCCAAGGCCGCCGAGTGCATGGACCGCGCCGGGGAGGACGTGTTGGCCTTCATGGCCTTTCCCCACGACCACTGGCCGAAGCTCGCCTCGACCAACTGCCTGGAGCGGCTGAACAAGGGAATCAAGCGCCGGGCCAATGTCGTGGGGGATCTTCCCCAACGACGCGGCCGTCGTCCGGCTGGTCGGCGCCGTGCTGCTGGAGCAGAACGACGACTGGCAGATGAGTCGGCTCTACCTGCGCCTGGAGACCCTGGCGGCGATGCTGGCACCGTCGAGCCAGAGTGAACCGACTCACGAGGAGGCGGCCTGAACCGAGGCGAGTGCCCACGATGTCACAGAACTGAGTTACACCACTTGACGGGACACTACCGCCGGGAGCAATACGGCGTTGAATTTCCCATTCCTCATAAATAGTGAGGACAAAAAAATGAAAACGACACGTACACTTGCTTTCACCGCGCTGCTGCTTTTGGCGAATCCGTGCTTTAGTGCGGTACCAACGCAAGGGCCAAAAGACACCGTACAGGACAGTTACGAAGAGAGCGCGGCCACGGTCGATCGGATTGCGCACCGGCTGGCGAGCGACCTTACCCGCAGACAATACGACGTGGCGCAGGGCTATGTGAGGCTCTACACGCAGGCTGATTGCGCCAAGTCGTACGATGTCATGAAGTCTTGCTACGCCAACAATCCCGCTGCGCCTTACGTGCTTCCGGTCGTGCCGTCGTGGCCGGATGAGTACTTCGATGCGAGCACCAGGGGCGCTTTTGGCGACACGGACCTGGGATACGACGTGCTGTACCGTCTCGATCCGCGCGAGGCTATCGTCGTCTTCGGCGTGACGCCGCCGCCAGCGCGGTACTTCGGAATTCAGACCTACGTATTCTCTCAAGAGGGTTCGTTCGACGAGTCGAGTGTGCCGTACCAGTTTCTTCTGACGAACTTCCCGAGCTTTCTCGGCTTCATGTTCCAGAATGTTCCGGCTGAAAATGACCGCGTGCAGAGTTTCTCCAGCCTCAGCAACGCCATCAACAATGTTGTCATCGAGAGGCAATCGGGATCGGCATTCGGGAAGCTACGGTTCTTCATCATTACGCCGGACCAGGCCATGGACGCTGTGGTGAGGCGGGCTCTGCGGCGGCTGGACATTCCCGCCGCCGACATTTTCACCGAACACGTTCCGCCGCTGGAAAGCTATGACGGGACATCTGTTGTTCCTTCCCCACTGGGTTTGCACTATCAGAACCCCGTCTTCGCGACAATCATGCGATACGCGAGGCCGGACAGTGAATCGGCGGCAGACGAGTGGCGGGAAACGTTGCCGCTCGCACTCGTGCGGGTCAGGGTGAACGCGCGGTCGAACCGGCCAGCCAAGCCGTACGGGCCGCTCGTAGTCGATACCCGGACGGCCAATTCCGAAGTCTACCTTGGCCCGTCGGTGAACGCGCTGGCGACCGACGTTTGTGAAACCTGGGGCTACAGCGAGTGTCCCAAGCAGATTTCTCTCATCGACGGCCAGTCGGATCCCATCAGCGCGGTTGGCCCGAAATGCAGAAAGATCGGCATGAACTGCCTGGCCGACACACAGGATACGAGCTACAAGTTCAGCCCGAATCTCCCGATCGACAATGGGCAGGTTTACGCCATCGTGGGCACCCTGTCGACGGAGACGGGCAACGCCTCCTACGTGGGGTTGTCGGTCAACGACGCCACTTTTCTGGAGGGCGTCAAAGACATCCCGGACGCCGCGCTCGATGGAACAGCCGACAGTTACGACGTCCCCGACGCAGACAAGCTCTTTGTTTACTATGTCAGCCGGGACTGTACCGATTTCGCGTCCAAGACCGGCGGAAACTGCTTCGAAATTACCGATACGATGGTTCCGGAAGGCCATCCCATCAAGCTCGTCGTGCGAGCCTATCTGCATCCCGGCACCATGCGCGGGCCCGAATCGACGAAGGTGCTCAACCCGATCGTAATCCCGGTGTGGTCAACACCTGCAAATTAGTG
>QKII01000141.1 GCA_003249625.1 Propionivibrio sp.
GAGATATTTCGTCATTTTGGAATTGAAGAGCGTGAAGGCGTAGGTCGCGGCAGAGCCAACGGATGGAGAGGCCGGCAAGTTAACAGAACCTAGTCCGCCCGTCCTGGAACCGGAGTTTATCCACCCTAGGTCTGTTTCTTTGGTGTAAGTAATGGAGTCCTGCTTCGTACCATCCGAAAATTCCACTGTGTCAATTTTCTTCGTTAAAGCACCAGTACCAAGGCGGACTCCCAAATTCTTCGAGAAACTGTCCCCCGCTTCGACGATTCTCGCTTCGATCATAACTTGGCGCACCGGAATATCTATCTTCGCAATCATGGCGCGAACGTCGTCAAGGCGGCTAGGGGTATCCTGAACAAACAATATGTTCGAACGATCATCAAGAAGCGCACTCCCCCTTTTAGACAACAACGTCTGTTTGGAATCGGTCAGAAGCTTTTTAACATCAGCCCCTTTGATGTAATTCATCTGGAAGCTCTCGGTTCGCAGCGGCTCCAGATCGCCGATTTGCACTTTTGATTCGTACTCGAGCTTTTCTTTGGTAGCAATTTCCTCACGCGGCGCAATCAGGATCACATTGCCGTTCTTGCGCATGTCCAACCCCTTTTGCTGCAGGATGATGTCCAGTGCCTGATCCCACGGCACATCTTTCAATATTAGCGTGATGTTTCCGCCAACGGAATCGCTGACAACAATGTTCATCCCGGTAAATTCACCGATCACCTGGAGCAATCGACGCACCTCAACATTCTGGAAATTGAGGGACAGTTTTTCCCCCTGATATCCGCCCCGTGTTCCTTGCACCAATTTGTTCGGATTTTCTATAACCGGTTTGACTTCAATCACGAACTGGTTATCAGTCTGATAGGCGTTGTGCTCCCACAACCCCTTCGGGACGATCGTCATACGGACGTTGGCTCCCTGCTGAACGGTGGCCACGGAAACAACTGGTGTTGCGAAATCCGTCACATCAAGCTTTTTGCGTAGCGCCTCCGGAACGGCGACGTTGAGAAAATCGACAATCAGTGATTGCCCCTGCTGACGAATATCTATACCCGAAGTGGAATCGCTCATATCAACCGCAATTCGAGCCTCTCCGTCCCGCCCCCGACGGAAAGCGATATCTCTTATGCTATTTGCCGCAGACAACCCTTCGCCAGCCTTCGAGAAATGCTCGACGGGCTTGTCGACGCCGCCCTCTTGCCACGCCTTGCCAGCACTCGGAGTCAACGCAAGAAGTAACGTGTTACCTTCTATCGTTGTTTCATACGTCATGGCCCTGATGAGATTAAGCACGACACGGGTACGATCGTCCGTCTGGACAATATTCGCGCTTTTCAAGTCACCTTCATTAAACGCTTGGCTGTTCTTCCCAAGGCCGTTTGTCGTATTTACGAAGTCAAGGGCCAGCCTAGCCGGATTTGCCACACTGAATGCCGAAGGAGGAGCAAGCAAGGGAGCTTTAAAGGTCAGCTTGAGGTTTAAGATCCCTCCCTGTTGCACTACTTTCATCGCCTCAATCGAATTCTGCCGAGCTTCCTCAGCCGATATCGAGGCCCACGGCAAAATAGCGCACGCCACGATGCCCATCAAAAAGCCAAAAGTCGTCTTTCTCACTTCGCTCCCTCCAATCCCTGCAACATCAGGGAAGTCATTCTTTCTACCCAATCGCCCGCTGAATCCTGTACGAGTTCCTTGAGAACGACCTCTGATTCAGACACTTTGGTAATCACCCCGAAATTTTGCCCAAGATAATTCCCGGTTCTAACCTGATACAAAGCTCCGTCGACTTGAATTATGGCAAAAGAGGTATTTTTCTTTGTCATAACACCAACGTACTTCAGGGATTCCAGCGGATAAGCCTCAAGCGGCTCTTTCGGACGATCAAAATCGGGCTTGCTCCCGCCACCTTTGTTGCTTCGCTCCGGCAAAATTTTCGACGGTTTGAATGGATCGACGAGGTTTCCAGCGTCGTATGCCACCGGTTCGTATGGCGTTACCTGAGGTAATGGCGGAATCTTTCCTTTTACATTCTTTGTTGCGTCACTCATCCACTGCCGCAACCCTTCCTGATCACTGCCGCCCGAACATGACGCGACTCCGATGCACACCAAGATGACAAGAAGTGGTTTCATTTCTTTTTACCCTTGGCAGCCGCTGCCGCCTTTTTCTTGGCAGCAATTTCTTCCTCATCAAGATAACGGAAGGTCTTGGTAACAGCATTCATCACCAGCGAACCATCTTTGTTCGGGGCAATCGCGATGTTGCTCAGCGTAACTATTCGAGACAGCTTTCCAATATCGTCAGCGAAAGCACCAAAATCGTGGTAATTCCCCGTAAGCCTGACATCAATTGGCAATTCGGCGTAAAAATCCCTGACAACTTCGGATCTTGGTTTGAACAACTCGAACTGCAAACCGCGCCCCATGCCCGATTGATTAATCTCGACCAGCAAGGATTCAACTTCTGCCTTGCTCGGCAACTGCTTCAGCAGTGCCCCGAAAGAACGGTCAATCTCGTTAAGTTGCTGCACATACAGATCAAGATTAATCGCTTGAGATTTCTTCGCAACAAACTCATCTCTGAGCTTCGACTCCTCTTGCTGCCGCAACTCAAGGGTCGACAACTGCTCACTCCACCACACCCACCAGCCAATGAACATAATGAGAAGGAACAACCCGACCAGTGCAGCAATACGCGGTGCTAGCGGCCACGCACCTACGTCTTTCGGGTTCAGGTTGCGAAAGTCGTCCAGTACGGACTGGATGCTCAAGTTTGATGAAGAAGGCGGCTTCATTTCTTGCCAGGCTCCTTAGTCGCCACACGCTTGACGGCGGCGTTCATACTGAATTCGTTTAGCCGACGTTTATCAACAGTGACTGCCTTTATTTCAATGAGGTGTGGCCGCTCCAACCACTGAGAAGCCTCAATATTCCTCATCAGCGTCGAAATCCGCGCGTTCGACTGAGCGTAGCCAATCAAAGCCAGCTTGGTTCCATCTTGCTTGAGCGAGCGGATATACACCCCTTCCGGCATCTGCTTCACCATTTCGCTCAGCAAATGAACTGCCTCAGCACGATCTCTCTGCAACGACTCAATGATCTGTTTACGCGCGAGTAGTGCTTGCGTCTGCTCCTTCAGCCTTTTAATTTGATCAATCTGCTTGTCAAGCACGGCAATCTCTTTTTTCAGGAAATCATTCCGTGCCTCTTGGGCGGAGATATATCCGTCGATTACGGAACAGACGAGAAAAACGACAAGCGCCGCCAAGATGGAAACCAGGCCCAACAGACCATAGAACTGCTGACGTTTCGCCTTACGCTTCTCTTCGCGATGGGGAAGAAGGTTGATACGTATCATTCGTCAAACCTCCGCAGAGCCAAGCCACATGCGACCATCAGGGATGACGCGTCAACCAGCAAACTCTTCGCGCGAACCCGATCGGAGAGCACCATGTCAGCAAACGGGTTAGCCACAACGGTATTGATTTGTGTCCGAGACGCGATCACCTCATCGGCCCCCGGAAGAACCGCGCCCCCACCTGCGAGAACGATGTGATCCACACTGTTAAACTGGGTCGACGTAAAGAAGAACTGCAAGGCTCGCGAAACTTCCAGCGCCATATTTTCTACAAAAGGCTGTAAAAGTTCGGCTTCATAACTATCGGGGAGACCATTTCTACGCTTTTCGGTTTCGGCCTCTTCAAACGTCATCCCGTACAAGCGCGCTATATCCTGCGTAAGTTGGTTGCCGCCAAACGCCTGTTCCCGCGCATAAAGTTGCTGCCCATCCCTTAGAACTGTAAGACTCATGACGTTGGCACCAACATCCACCAACGCGACGATTTGTCCTTTTCCACCTTGTGGAAGCTGCTTTTCAACCAACTCCAAAGCAGACAAGACTGCATACGACTCTACGTCTACGACAGCGGGTTTGAGTCCGGCAGACTCAGCCACAGCCACACGATCCTCTACCTTCTCCTTACGAGAAGCGGCAATGAGAACCTCAATTTCCTCAGGAGAGGATGGTGCCGGACCTAACACCTGAAAATCGAGATTCACCTCATCCAGAGCAAAGGGTATGTACTGATTCGCCTCCGATTCGACCAGAAGTTCCAACTCTTCTTCACGCTGCCCCGCTGCCACAATTATTTTCTTCGTAATCACATGAGAGGCAGGAAGCGCCAGGGCGACAAGCCGGGTCGACGTTGCCAATTTTCGCCATGCTCTCCGCACGGTTTCAGCAGCCGCTTCAAGATTAACAATATTGCCATCTGCGACAACATCGCGCGGAAGAATCTCGATCGCGTAGCGATCGACTCGATACCCCTCTTTTCCGTCACTTGCCAATTCCACCATCTTGACAGACGACGAACTGATATCGAGCCCGATCAGGGAGCGAGACTTGGGATTAAGGATCGAAAGATCGAATTGCAAATCGCCACCCCTCAAAAAACTCTTGAATACCTAGTAGTTAGCGTGTTTATAGATAATCTACTTTAGATCCTAACAACAAGCATAAAGCAAGTAAAGCTATTTTTTCGTCATTCTTTTCAGAAAATATCTCCAAGAATCAACGGGAAAAACAGGGGCTGAAGAACCACTCGCCCATGTTTATAATCTCAGGCTAGTCATTTTGTGGACAAGCCATTGACACACTCCTCTCGCTGGATTCTCTATCCACTGCTATTCGTTTCGGGCGTAGCCCTGATTCTCGCCACCATGGTGACCATGGTGCTCGTCCTGACCTATCCGAACCTGCCCTCGCTGGAGGTCTTGACAGATTACCGTCCTAAGATCCCGCTTCGGGTCTATACAGCCGACAACTACTTGATAGGCGAATTCGGAGAGGAGCGGCGAGAACTCGTTCATTTTTCCGACGTACCGAACATATTGAAACAGGCGATTCTTGCTGCCGAGGACGAAAGGTTTTACCAGCACGGCGGAATTGACGCACTCGGAATCACGCGCGCCGCCGTCAGCAACTTCCTGGGCGGAGGACGACGCCAGGGCGCATCGACGATAACGCAGCAGGTTGCAAAGAACTTTTTCCTTTCTTCGGAAAAAACCTACACACGCAAGCTGTATGAAGCGCTTCTAGCTTTCAAGATCGAACACAACCTGACAAAAGACCAGATTTTCGAGTTGTATCTGAACCAGATCTATCTGGGGCAACGTGCTTACGGGTTCGGCGCAGCTGCACAGATCTATTTCGGCAAGCAACTTAAAGAGATCACCATTGCGGAGGCCGCAATGCTGGCCGGGCTACCCAAAGCACCTTCAGCATTCAACCCGGTAGTCAATCCGAAACGGGCTGGACTGCGCCAGCAATATGTGCTTCGTCGGATGCGTGAACTCGGCTTCATCAATGCTGAACAGCACGAGTCCGCATTGAAACAACCTTTAGTGGTAAAGCGAGAGACGTACGACTATGCCGTCCATGCCGAATATGTAGCGGAGATGGCTCGCCAGATAGCAGCTGAAAGTTTCCCGGCAGACGTCTATTCGCGCGGGCTGAAAATCCATACCACCATCCTGAAGAGCGATCAGGACGCGGCATACCGAAGCATTCGTCGCAATGTTTTCGACTACGACCGGCGTCACGGTTACCGAGGCGCGGAAGCATACGTGGATTTATCCGATATCAAATCAGAACAGGACGAAGCACTCGACGTTCTGCTACAAGACCATGATGACAACGACGATCTGCACCCGGCGATCGTCCTCGCAGCAAGCCCGAAACAGGTCCGCGCATATCGGCGCGGCGGTGAGATCATAACCATCAGCGACACCGGACTTAAATTCGCTGCTCGCATGATTGACGAGAAATCCCCCCCCAACAAGCGCATTCGCCGAGGCGCAGTCATCCGGGTGCAGATGGATGACAAAAACAACTGGCGCATTGCTCAAATGCCGGAGGTCGAGTCGGCATTCATATCGGCCGACCCCCAGACGGGCGCAATCAGGGCTCTCATCGGCGGCTTCGACTTTGGACGCAACAAATTCAACCACGCCACCCAGGCGTGGAGACAGCCAGGGTCGAGCTTCAAGCCGTTCATCTACTCCGGTGCTTTAGAAAAGGGTTTCTCTCCCGCATCGATCGTCAATGACGAGCCAATCAGCATTCCAGCGTCGGTTACGGGAAGCCAAGCATGGGAACCGAAGAACTACGACGGGAAGTTCGAAGGACCGATGCGCATACGTACAGCGCTTACCAAATCTAAAAACATGGTATCGATACGTTTGCTACAGGCAAGCGGCGTGAATTTCATCCAGGACTACGTAACGCGCTTTGGCTTCGAGGCGGAAAAGCACCCGGCGTACCTGACGATGGCTCTGGGCGCCGGCTCGGTAACCCCGTGGCAGATGGTTGCGGCCTATTCGACATTTGCCAATGGTGGCTTCAGAATCCAGCCCTACATCGTCAGCCAGATCAGGGACGACAAGGATCAAGTGATCGCGGAAGCTCAACCTGTATTAGCGGGCGACGAGTCATTAAGAGCGATCGATGCACGCAACGCCTACCTGATGGATAGCATGCTGCGCGACGTCACTATTTACGGTACTGCCGCACGCGCCTCGGCAACACTGAAGCGCCGCGATCTCGCAGGAAAGACAGGAACGACCAACGAACACGTCGACGCGTGGTTCTGCGGTTACCAGCGGACCGTCGTTGGCTGTTCCTGGATCGGCTTCGATCAACCCAAGAGCATGGGCAAGGGGGAAACCGGCGGATCGGCGGCACTGCCAGCCTGGATAGGGTACATGGACAAAGTGCTCAAGGATGTCCCGCAAACGTTCATGCCCCAACCCGAAGGACTCGTGGCGCTGGAAGTTGAAACCCCCAGAGGACCGGCTAAAGAACTGTTCTACGCCGAGAACGTCCCCCCGGTGGTTGAACCGGAGCCCCCATTGGATCCTGACGCAAAGCCAGTCGACTGAGCAGCAAAGAGACTCAACTCAGCGCAGCGTGACCCTCTCCCCCGTCTGCGCTGAAAGCAGCGATGAGAGCGAGGCCAGCAACTCTTGCCCGCTCTTCGTATCACGCCATTCCAGTCCGTTCCAGCGAAAATGAAAACCGCCGGTACGCGCCGCCACCCAGACTTCCTGCGCCGCGAGGTGGCGGTTGACGATGATCTTGCAGCCATCGTCGCACTCGATCTCAAGCACCCCGTCACCTGTCGTCGAACAATCAACGTCCGAGCCGCTCGTTTCTATCGCTTGCTCGATCCGGCCAAGCACGCCGTCGGCAAGACTGATGAATTCGCTATCGTCCATACTGTGCTACCATTTTTCCCTTTGATTTCCTGACACTATGCGCAGATACATTACGCTTCTCCTGCTTCTATTCGCAACCCTTTTGAACGGCTGCGGGACGCGTGGTTCGCTTTATCTGCCCCCTCAACAAAAAGCGCCGACGACTGCGCAGAGCACGCCAGCAACGGTCGAGACCGGCACGGCAAAACAAACGACACCATGACTGCATTCTTTCACCTCGACAAGGGACATCTCCACGCCGAGTCAGTTCCCCTTGGCGATATCGCTGAGCGCTTCGGAACCCCCTGCTACGTCTATTCACGCGCTGCGCTGGAAGCCTCGCTCGACGAATTCCAAAACGAGTTGGGCGGTGTGGACGCGCTCGTCTGTTATGCCGTCAAAGCCAACTCGAATCTCGCCGTACTCAACGTCTTCGCCCGTCGCGGCGCCGGGTTTGACATTGTCTCCGCCGGCGAGTTGAAGCGGGCGCTGGCTGCTGGCGCCGATCCGAAAAAAATCGTTTTCTCCGGGGTCGGCAAGTCGGCCGAAGAAATGGCCTTTGCGCTCAAGACCGGCATCCTCTGTTTCAACGTTGAATCTGCGCCCGAACTTGAACGCCTGAATGATGTTGCCGGTTCGCTCGGGTTGAAGGCGCCGATCAGCCTGCGCGTCAATCCCAATGTCGACGCAAAAACACATCCGTACATTTCGACCGGCCTCAAGGAGAACAAATTCGGTGTCGCCTACGAGGATGCGCTGACCATCTACCGGCGCGCCTCTGCCTTGCCGAACATCGTGATCACCGGAATCGACTGCCACATCGGCTCGCAACTTCTCGACCCGTCGCCGTTCGCCGAGGCTCTCGACAAGTTACTGTCGTTGATCGACCAACTTGCGACCAACGGGATCACGCTACACCACATCGACCTCGGTGGCGGCCTCGGGATTCGATACCAGGACGAGGAGGCGCCGACGGTCAAGAGTTACCTGCAGCCGCTGCTGCAGAAGCTCAAGGAGCGTTCGCTGAAAATCATTCTCGAACCCGGGCGCCGCCTCGTCGGTAACGCCGGCGCATTGCTCACCAGAGTCGAGTTCCTCAAGCCCGGTGAGGTCAAGAATTTCGCCATTGTCGATGCTGCGATGAACGACCTCGCCCGCCCGGCGCTGTACGACGCCTGGCACGATATCGTTCCGGTCCTACAGCGCGATACAGGCACGCAAAGCTGGGAAATCGTTGGTCCGATCTGCGAATCCGGAGACTTCCTCGGCCACGCTCGTCCGCTGGCCATCGAGCCGGGCGACCTGCTGGCGATCATGTCGGCCGGCGCCTACGGCATGGCGATGAGCTCGAACTACAACACTCGCCCACGCGCCGCCGAAGTCATGGTCGACGGCGATCAGTTCCACCTGATCCGCCGACGCGAAACGGTAGAGGAGTTGCTGGCGCTGGAGAGTCTGCTGCCATGAACCATCCAGTGCTGCTGCTCGCGGCAGTTCTGACGCTTTCTGCGTGCTCGGAAGGGAAAATCAGCAAAAAGGCGGAGCCGCCCCCCGTACCGGTTACTGCCGCAAAAGCCATTGCACGTGACGTTCCCGTTACTCTGCGGGTCGTCGGCCGTGCCGAAGCTTTCGAGAGCGTTACCATCAAGTCACGGGTCGACGGCCAGGTCGCCAACGTTCTTTTCACCGAGGGGCAGCATGTCAGCCAA
>QKII01000140.1 GCA_003249625.1 Propionivibrio sp.
TGCTTCTCTCCGAGATCCCCAAGTCGCCATTCGTCGCCAAGGTCGAAATTGCCGGGGCAGGGTTCATCAATTTCCATCTGCAACGCGCCGCGAAGCTTGAAGTAATACGCAATGTTCTTGAGCAGGGCGAAATGTTCGGGCGCTCTACACTCGGTGCCCAGCAGAAGGTGCAGATCGAATTCGTCTCGGCCAACCCGACCGGCCCTCTGCACGTCGGCCACGGCCGCGGCGCGGCCTACGGTGCCAGCCTGTGCAACCTGCTGGCCTACGCCGGGTGGGATGTCACCCGCGAATACTACGTCAACGATGCCGGCCGGCAGATGGACATCCTCGCCACCTCGGCCTGGCTGCGTTATCTCGAACTGCACAATACGCGCATCGCCTTCCCGCCGAACGGCTACCAAGGTGACTACGTGCGCAACATGGCGATGGAAATGAAGATCGCGCATGGCGACAAGTACGCGCGGACGACCGCCGAGGTGCTCGAAGGCACGCCCGGACTGCCGGAAGCCGACCGCGCCGACGACGACGCCAAGGCGCAGCGCGAGGCGCATCTCGACGCGCTGATTGCCAACGCCAAGCGCCTGCTCGGCGAGGACTGGAGTTACGTCCACAACCACGTGCTGACCGAACAGCTCGAAGACTGCCGCAGCGATCTCGAAGACTTCGGCGTGCACTTCGACGTCTGGTTCTCGGAGAAATCGCTGTTCGATACCGGCCTCGTCGAGCGCTGTGTCGAACGCCTGAACCAGGCAGGCCACCTGTACGAGCAGAATGGCGCGCTGTGGTTCAAGTCGACCGACTTCGGCGACGAGAAGGACCGCGTCGTGCAGCGCGACAACGGGCTGTACACCTATTTCGCCTCGGACATCGCCTACCACCTTAACAAGTACGAGCGCGGCTTCGAGCGCGTGATCAACATCTGGGGAGCCGACCACCACGGCTACATCCCGCGCGTCAAGGGCGCGCTCAAGGCACTCGACCTCGACCCGGATGTCCTGGAGGTCGCGCTGGTGCAATTCGCCGTGCTTTACCGCAACGGCCAGAAGGCGTCGATGTCCACCCGCTCCGGCGAATTCGTCACGCTGCGCACCCTGCGGGACGAGGTCGGCAACGATGCCTGCCGCTTCTTCTACGTGCTCAGGAAATCCGACCAACACCTCGATTTCGACCTCGATCTGGCCAAAAGCCAGACCAACGAGAACCCCGTCTACTACATCCAGTATGCCCACGCCCGCGTCTGCTCGGTCCTCGCGCAATGGGACGGCGAAGCGGACTCCCTGCAGAAGGCCGATCTCGCACTGCTCGACAACCCGCACGAACTGGCCGTCGCTGCCAAGCTCGGCGAGTTTCCGGAAGTCGTCGAAGCCGCGGCCAGGGATCTCGCACCGCACGTGATCGCCTTCTACCTCAAGGATCTCGCCGCTGCCTTCCATAGCTACTACAACGCCGAACGCATGCTGG
Organism: Propionivibrio sp.; assembly: GCA_003249625.1. The sequence continues at coordinate 1,465 of QKII01000140.1, forward strand.
TCGATGACGCCGCACTGAAGAATGCCCGCATCGCCCTGGCCGCTGCCGTGCGCCAGGTGATTCGCAACGGCATGACCATCATCGGCGTCAGCTGCCCGCAATCGATGTAATTCGGAATCTCCGGGAAAAACCACCATGAGTCGAGACATGAAACCGCGCAAACGCAGCACGGCCTCTCGCCGCAAATCCGGCGGCGGCACTCTGATTGGCCTGTTTCTCGGCCTGGTCATCGGCGTTCTGCTCGCCGGCGGCGTTGTCTGGTACCTCCACCGGACGCCGGCGCCCTTCTCGACCAAGGCCCAGCCTCCACAGCCGCAAGGGTCGGCAAGCACGTTGCAGGCGCCGCTCGCCCTGCCCGGCAAACCCGGCGATCCGCCCCCATCCCCCAGCGACAAGCCGCGCTTTGATTTCTATACGATCCTGCCCGGCAACACCGAGGCGATCCCCGACCCGAAAGCCACCGGGACAAAATCCAGCGAACCAAAACAGGCGGATGCAGCCAAAGACAAGGATGGAAAGGACTCGACACTGAAAGATCCGGTTTTTTTGCAGACCGGCTCATTCCAGAATGCCGCCGATGCCGACAACCAGAAAGCGAAGCTTGCGATGATGGGAGTCGAGGCCTCCGTCCAGCAGGTGATGCTGCAGGACAAGGTTTGGTATCGCGTGCGGTTGGGCCCGTTCCGGAAGATCGAACAGGTCAATGCCATGCGCTCTGAACTCGCGCGCCAGGGCATCGACGCCAACGTCGTCAAAAAGGACTGATTAAAGATGAAAATGCTGAAAAGACTCGCCGCGCTTGTCGCTGTCGCCACCGCCGCGCTGATCCCGCTAACCGCCCTGGCACAGGCGCAGCTGGTCAAGGGGCGCGACTATGCCGTGATCGAACCGGCACTGCCGACCGACACACCGGAGAAGATCGAGGTTACCGAGTTCTTCTCCTACGCCTGCCCGCATTGCAACGACCTCAATCCGCTGATCCACGACTGGGCGGCGAAGCTGCCGGCCGACGTCGTGTTCAAGCGCATCGCCCTCCCTGGCAGCCCCTTCTACGCGCTGATGTCCAAGCTGTACTACACGCTGGAGGCCACCGGCGACGTGGACAGACTCGACAGCGCCGTGTTCAACGCCATCCATGGCAAGGGCCTGAAGCTGATCGACGCCAAGAGCATCACCACCTGGGTTACATCCCAAGGCGTTGATGCGCAAAAGTTCACCACGGCGTTTAACTCCTTCGGCGTGGACAGCAAGGTCAAGCGTGCCGGCCAGGTCGCGCAGCAAGCACGGATTCAGGGCGTACCGGCGCTCGTGGTTGATGGCCGCTTCACCGTCGTCGGACAGAACGTGAAGTCGTTCAAGGAGCTGCTGGCACTCACCGACAAGGTCATCGAAATGCGGCGCAAGGAACGCGCCCAGAAAAAATAGCCGTAAGTGAAGACGACCAGCGGCCCGAAGGTTTTCATTACCGGGGCATCTTCGGGCATCGGCGCCGCGCTCGCCGGTTTCTATGCCGAGCAAGGTGCGGTACTTGGCTTGGCGGCCCGACGTGGTGAACAGCTCCGGCAACTTGCCGCGGATCTGCTTTCCCGCGGAGCGAGTGACGTTCGCTGCTATCCGCTCGACGTCGCCGACGCCGACGCCCTGCAAAACGCGGCCGAGGACTATGCGCGGCACGCCGGTACCCCCGACATTGTCATCGCCAACGCCGGCGTTTCCTCCGGCACGCTCACCGAACACCAGGAAGACCTCGCGGTCATCCGGCGGATTCTCGAAATCAACGTGTTCGGCATCGCTGCCACGTTCTCGCCGTTCATTCCGGCGATGCAGCAGCGTGGCAGGGGACGTCTGGTCGGCATTGCCTCGGTCGCCGGCATCCGTGGCCTGCCCGGTGCGGAAGCCTACAGCGCCTCCAAGGCCGCGGCGATCACCTATCTGGAGAGCCTGCGCCTGGAAATGCGCCCGTCGGGGGTCAAGGTAGTCACCATCGCTCCAGGCTACATCGAAACCCCGATGACCGCGATCAATCCCTACCCGATGCCCTTCATGCTGCCCGCCGATGAGGCCGCGCGGCGTTTCGCCCGGGCCATCGAACGGGGCACGTCCTATACAGTGATTCCCTGGCAGATGGGACTCGTCGCCAAGGGACTGCGCATGTTGCCCAACTGGCTCTACGACCGGCTCTTCACCAACGCACCGCGCAAGCCCCGGAAATTGCCCGGATAGTCGGGAATATTGATAGAAATCATGCGCTTTGCCGGTATGGCCGGTATACTTGTCGTTTCGTTTTCGCACTACATCCCATGTCGCAGAGCAAAATTCCCGAGCTGGTCTGCCCGGCCGGCAGTCTGCCGGCGCTGAAGGCAGCCATCGACAATGGCGCCGACACGGTTTACTTCGGCTACAAGAACGACACCAACGCGCGCAACTTTGCCGGGCTGAATTTCGATCGCAAGGCAATGCTGGAAGGCATCGCCTATGCACATGCCCGCGGCAAACATGTCCTGATGGCAATCAACACCTTCCCGCAGCCAAGGCGGGAGTCCGACTGGCACGCCGCCGTTGATGGCGCTGCCGACCTCGGCGTCGACGCGGTGATCCTGGCCGATGTCGGCCTGCTTGATTACGCCAGCCGGCGTCACCCGGACCTGCGCCTGCATCTTTCCGTACAGGGGTCGGCGACCAGCTACGAAGCCGTCAATTTCGCCCATCGCGAGTTCGGCATACAACGCGCCGTCCTGCCGCGCGTGCTGACGCTGGCGCAGGTCGAACTGGTTATCAAGAACACGCCGATCGAGATCGAGGTCTTCGGCTTCGGTAGCCTGTGCGTGATGAACGAAGGCCGCTGCTGGCTTTCGTCCTACGCTACCGGCGAATCGCCGAACACTGTCGGTGCCTGCTCGCCCGCCAAGTTCGTCAAATGGGACAAGAAGCCGGGGCAGATGAACACGCGCCTCAACGGCATCCTGATCGATCGCTACGGCGACAACGAACCCGCCGGCTATCCGACGCTGTGCAAGGGGCGTTTCGAGGTCAACGGTTCGACCTACTACGCGCTGGAAGAGCCGACCAGCCTGAACGTCCTTGAGATGCTCCCGGAGATAGCCCGAATCGGAGTCTCGGCACTCAAGGTCGAAGGCCGTCAGCGCAGCCCGGCCTACGTTGCTCAGGTCACGCGTACACTGCGCGCTGCGCTCGATGAACTCGGCAAGGGAGCCGAACAGTTCCAGGTCAAACCCGCCTGGCAGGCCGAGCTCGGCAAGGTCGCCGAAGGAACGCAGGTGACGCTTGGCGCCTACAACCGTCCGTGGAGATAAGCCGATGAAACTCTCGCTCGGTCCGCTGCTCTACTTCTGGCCCAAGGAAAAAGTGCTCGACTTCTACGCCGAGATGGCGCAGATCCAGGCGCTGGACATCATCTACGTCGGCGAGGTCGTCTGCTCGCGCCGTCAGCAACTGCGCACCGCCGACTGGCTGGCGCTGGCACGCCAACTCACCGACGCCGGCAAGGAAGTGGTCGTCTCGGCGCAGGCTCTGCTCGAATCGGAAAGCGATCTCAAGGCCCTGCGCCGGTTGATCGACGAGGCAGGCGTCAAGGTCGAAGCAAACGATCTAGGCGCTGTCAATGTCGCCGCCGGCCGCCCGTTTGTCGCTGGGCCGCACCTCAACATCTACAACGCGGCGACGCTGGCGACTTTCCACCGCTACGGCCTCGCACGCTGGGTACCGCCGCTGGAAGGCACGCGCACCCTCGTCGAGACATTGCACAAATTCCGCCCGGAGGGAGTCGAAACCGAAGTCTTCGTATTCGGCAAGCTCCCGCTCGCCTTCTCGGCCCGCTGCTTTACCGCCCGCCACTACGGTCTCAACAAGGATGACTGCCAGTTCAAGTGCATGGAGCATCCCGACGCAATCACTCTGAAGACGCGGGAAGGACAGCCTTTCCTGGCAATCAACGGCATCCAGACTATGTCGGCGCAAACCTACAACCTGCTCGCCGAAATTCCCGACATGCGGGCGATGGGTATCGACATCGCGCGCATCAGCCCGCAGCCACACCACATGGCCGAGATCATCGCCGCCTTCGACGCCGCACGGCACGATGGCAATCCACCGCCAGCCAAGCGAGAATGGGCGCCCGACGGTCTGGTCGATGGCTACTGGTTCGGTGAAGCCGGGATCGTGGCCAAGCACCAGGCCGCACTCAAAGAATTGCAAGGAGTTTGAACATGTCCGCCAGTTTCTTCAAATCGCGCACCATCCCCAGTTTCACCCTGCCGACATTTATCGCCCGCATCGGCCAGCGTCTGCCGCAGTGGCCACACGCCGTGGCCTTGGCCGCCGGCCTCAACGCGGTGGTGAAAATGAAGCTGCTGCCGGACGACAGCCTGGCCTTGCTCGAAGGAAAATACTTCCTGATCGACGTGCTCGACACCGGTGGCCGGGCCGCCTTCACCTTCCGCAACGGACTGTTCCGGCCGCTGTTCACCGCGCCAGAAACGCCTGACCTGGCCTTCCGCGCCAACCTTTCGGCCTTCCTGCAACTTGCCGCCCGGCAGGAAGACCCCGACACCCTGTTCTTCAATCGTACATTGTCGATCGAGGGTGACACCGAACTCGGCCTGATCGTCAAGAACATGCTCGACGCGATGGAGTTGCCAAAGTTCGCAGGAACGCTGCCGTTCCGGCACGGAACGGCAGCCTGAAAGTCAGCGCTTACTCTTCTCCATCAATGCGCGGAGATCGGCAAACGGGTTCGATGTCGCTCTGTCCTTCGCCACTTTCCCGTTGCTGACGCCAGCCTGTCGTGCGGCTTCGGCATCGAGTTCGCGGGCATGCTCGTTATCGTGGCAATAGAGGCAGAGCAACTCCCAGTTGCTGCCGTCTTTCGGATTGTTATCGTGATTGTGGTCGCGGTGATGCACCGTCAACTGCTGCAGGTTTTCGCGGGTGAATTCGCGCGCGCAGCGGCCGCAGATCCACGGATAGATCTTCAACGCCTGCTCGCGGTACCCCAGTTCGCGCTGCTGTCGATTACGCAGGGTCTCCGCAATCATCCGGTCAGTATGCGCCCGTTTCGCCTCATCACTTGCCATCGTTTCCTCGCCGCTGTTCTCGATTGTCAGCGATTGTACGGCAGCTCTTGCGCCATGGGATAATCACCCGTCGGCCCTGCCTGCAGTCTCCATTGTCCATGCAATCACCCCGTCCGCGCATCTTCCTGAAACTCGTTTTAACCGCCTTCTTCTGGGGCGGAACGTGGATTGCCGGCCGCTCGGCGGTCCAGGAAATGGCCCCGCTTGCGGTCGCCAGTTGGCGTTTCCTGGCAGCCACACTGGTTCTCGGCGTGCTGCTTTACCGGACTGAGGGAATCCCGCGCTGGTCAGCAAGGGAATGGGGCATCCTCAGCGGCCTCGGTCTTACCGGCGTGTTCTGCTACAACGTTTTCTTCCTCTACGGTCTGCAGGATGTCGAAGCCGGCCGCGGCGCCCTCGTGGTCGCCTTCATCCCGGCCATCATCGCGCTGGCCGATTGGCTGGTGTTCCGGCTGCCGATGCCACCGTTCAAGGCAGTGGGCGTGCTCCTGGCGATGCTCGGCTGCCTGCTGGTGGTCACGCAGGGAAATCCGGGTCGGTTGCTTACCGGCGAGATCGGTCATGGGGAAGTGTTGTTGCTTGGCACGGCGCTGTCGTGGACGGCCTACACGCTGATAAACCGAAAGATAAGCGCGCATTTCTCGCCGCTGGCGATGACTTTTGGTGGCTGCTTGGTCGGATGGATCATGCTGACCCTCGGGGCGGCAATCACCGGTTCGCTGTTCGATTTCTCCGCCACGAGCTGGCGCGCGCCGCTCAGTATCGGCTTTCTCGGCGTCTTCGGAACAGCGGTGGCCTTCACCTGGTACTCTGAAGCCATCGGCCATATCGGCAGTACACGCGCCGCGGCCTTCATCAATCTTGTCCCGATATTTGCTGTGCTGCTTGGGGCTGTGCTTCTCGATGAGCGCCTGGGCGGCGGTGTGCTGTTTGGCGGGGCAGCGGTCATCGCCGGAGTGATGATGACGCATCGTGCCGGCAAACCCGTGGCCGATCGATTGCTGCAACCCGGGCGGGCGCTGTAAACTCCCCGCTTTTCCGGCACACGGACCCGGTTCCCATGTACCAGTCGATAATCACCGAGATCGACGACGGCGTTGGCATTCTGACGCTGAATCGTCCGGACAGACACAACGCCCTCGACAAAACGCTCGTCGCCGAAACTACTGCGGCACTCCTCGAATTCGAAGGCGATTCGCGCATTCGTGCCATCGTTCTCTCGTCTTCGGGGAAAAGTTTCTGCGCCGGTATCGACCCCGCCTGGATTCGCGAGGCAATCACCGGTTCGCCCGAAGAGAACCTGCAAAGCAACCGCGATCTGGGACGGTTGCTGACTACGCTCAGTACCTTATCGAAGCCGACGATTGCCCGTGTACATGGGCCGGCCAGCGGGATTGGCGTCGGACTGGTCGCCGCCTGCGACATTGCCTTCTCGACCTACGACGCTTCCTTTGTACTGAACGAGGTCAAGTACGGCCTGTTGCCGGCAATCGCCACCCCTTATCTCATCGCCGCCATTGGCGAAAGGCATGCCCGTTACTACATGCTTACCGCCGAGCGTTTTTCCGGAACGGAAGCCTACCGTATCGGCTTGGTGCACGAAATGGCGCCCGGCGAAGAGCAACTCGACGAGGCCATCGGCGAAACACTGGAGACCTTGTTAAAAAACAGCCCGAATGCCCTGAGCACCTGCAAGGCACTGGTTAACGCGATCAGCGGGCAGCCAATCGACGAAACAACCATCGAGGAAACGGCGCAAAGCGCGACCGTCATACAATCGAGTTCCGAAGGCCGAGAGGGGATGCAGGCGCTGGTGGAAAAGCGCAAGCCGGAGTGGGCCGGCTAACCACCGGGAATGCCGCCTGTCAGGCAGAGACAAAAAGCCGTTCTTCCTGCAGATTCTGTTCGATCCGTGCCCGGATATCCGCCAGAGGCAATCCCAGCGAAAGATGCCTGTCCAGCGCCTTCAGCAAGGGCAGCACCTGCAAACCGGCCGCGACAACCTGTTCCGTCGGCATCGCATCGGCTCCGCCCCGCAAGGCGAGAAACAACGAAGCAATCGCCTTGTCCTGGCAATGCAAGGGGCAACCCGGACGCGACTCCGCGCTAACGGTATTGCCGCCGCAAATCTGTGCTTGCACGAGACGCTGCTGTGCCAGCGCAAGCAACTCGGCGCCACGCGCCACCTTGTCTTCCGACGTGCTGGCGACACCTGCGCTGGCAGTCAGCTTGACTTTCTGACCCTGAATGGTGATCTGCCCACTGGCCAGACTCTTGCACACGCGCTTTGCGAAACGTGAACCGTGCCGCAGATCGACGCCGTGCGAAATGATCGCCAGATGTTTGCCCTCAATCTGCCCAAACTGATCATGCGAATCGACCTTTGCCGACAACAAGCCGGCAATACGCTCCGGCACGGCCTTCCCGAAACGGGATACCAACTCGTCGAGGCGATCGATCCCAAATACGATCAGGCACGTCTTCTCTTCGTCCGTAGGTGAAAAAGAAAGCGCTGAGACTGCCGCGGCGAACTCCTTGCGCCCAAGCAATCTTGGCGACTGCGGCGTGATGTCCGCCGGCTCGACCACGGGTGAAATCAGGCGGGACAACTCGGCAATCAGCGCCGCCTTGCCCATCGACTTGGAAACGCAACCGGCGACGCCTGGCCAGTTCGGCAGATCGGCCACTGCCGGGTTTTCCAGATCGGAAACGATGAGAACGAACGGGACAGCCTTGACCCGCCGCACAGCGCTTGCCCTGATCCGCCCGAGCAACTCGCGCGCCTCGAGCTT
>QKII01000185.1 GCA_003249625.1 Propionivibrio sp.
ACCCGGACACTGACCGACGCGTGCAAAGTCCCTGGGAAGCCTTGGTCGCCGTCCGGCGAAACAAGGCTCATCACTACGTGTTCACCGGAACACTCGGCAATCTGCCAGCGGCGGTTCCAGAACCCTTCAGGCCCGCCGTGCAGCTGGTTCTTCCCTTCGTTAGGCACAAGGTGAAAAAACCTGTCTCCGACGGAAATAGCTCCCCTGCCGATACGGTTGGCGTAGCGTCCGACGGTCGCACCAAGAAAGGCTGTCTGGGTGAAATAGTCTTCGATCCGGCCGCACCCGAGCAGCACTTCTCGCGTCGTCCCTGCTGCCGGGACGCGACATGAAAGCCATGTTGCCCCCCAGTCCATCAGGGCAAGCCGAATTCCCGATTCGCCGCCGATCGATATCAGATTCGGCGGTTTGCCATCAGGACAGCGAACCTGGGCACTCATTCAAACATCCTCCTGAAACTGTTCATTTTCCCGGACGGCGGCAATTCCGGCCTCGCCACCCCAGAGTCCGTCGGGAACGACGCACGGCGCCGGCGATGCCTCGCTGGTCCGGCGAAAATCGGTCGGGCAGTCGCCCACACGCTTGCGGAAGACACGCGAAAAATACATCTGATCATCGTAACCGACGAGGCTCGCAACGCGAGCAATCGGGAAGCGCGTGGCATGCAACAAGTGCTTGGCCAGGATCATGCGCTGGTCTTCCCGCCAGCGCACAAGATTGACTCCCATTTGGTCGCGGAACAAATGCGCCAGACGGGATGGCGACAGGCATACGTGGCGAGCAACGTCTTCAAGCGTAAGGTCGGACGCCAGGTTGCGTGAAATGTACTGGCACGCCTCCTCGATGCGCGGATCAACCGGGTCATTGCTGTTCTCCGGCGTTTCCTCGAAACAGCGGATCAGCAAGCGCTCAAGCAGATTGAGGGCCAACTCCTCCGACGAGCGACGACCCGCCTTGTAGGTTTCCTCGATCTGCTGGAACAGCGTATCGAACTCGGCCACGAGTGTTTCGTTCGGAAGCGTCATCCTTCCCACTTTATTGACCTGGTCGCGCCATTGCAGCCACGGCGCCCAGAACCCGCGCGGGCGAAAATACACCCAGCGGTGGTACCAATCAGGGCTGTCCGGAGCGCGCCCGTAGAAATGCCGCGCCTCGGGCGGGAACAGCAGCAGGTCGCCGGGGTTGCAGCAGAACGCGTCGTCCCCCTCGAAGACCTTGCCCTGTCCCTGCACGGTCATGTTGATGATGAAGCCGCTCATCCCGTTCTTGCGGTCGATGTAAAAGTCGAGCGGACCGTTCTCGATGATCGGGGTCATCCCGGCCACGAGGTAGATATTGAACGAATACCCGGGCAACAAGGGATTGAGTTGCTGTCCGGATTCCTGATGATGGCGCATCGATTTCAATCTTTCGTCACGGGTGGATCGGCTTTCCGTTGACTACTTGTTCTTGTTATACACATCGACGAACACGGCGGCTACCAGCACGACGCCCTTGATCACCTGCTGCCAGTCGATGCCGATACCCAGGATCGACATGCCGTTGTTCATCACGCCCATGACGAAGGCGCCGATCACCGCGCCCATGACCTTGCCCACGCCGCCGGTGGCCGAGGCGCCACCAATGAAGCAGGCGGCGATCACGTCCAGTTCGAAGCCGACTCCGGCCTTCGGCGTCGCCGTATTCAGACGCGCTGCGAAAATCAACCCCGCCAGCGCGGCAAGCACGCCCATATTGATGAAGGTGTAGAACGACAGCCGGTCGGTCTTGATGCCCGAGAGCCGCGCCGCCTTCTCGTTTCCGCCGAGTGCGTAGACGCGCCTGCCTATCGTCGTACGGTTGGTGATGAAATCGTAGAAGAGCATCAGGGCGAACATGATCACCATCACGTTAGGCATGCCCTTGTACGAGGCCAGCAGGTAGCAAAGGTAGACGATCGCCGCTGCGAAGGCGAGGTTCTTGCCGATCAGAAAACCGAGCGGCTCGGCCGCGGCCCCGTACTGGATCTTGTTGGCGCGCTCCTTGAGGCTCATGTAGACAAAGCCGAACGCCACCGCCGCGCCGAGAAGCAAGGACATCACGCGCAGGCCGTCAGTACCGAACGGGTCCGGGATGAATCCGGAGCTGAGCAACTGGAAGCCTCTCGGAAACGGCCCGACAGACTGTCCATGCAGGAGCCACAACGCCAGCCCGCGGAAAACCAGCATGCCGCCGAGCGTCACGATGAAGGCAGGAATCCGGTGGAAAGCGATGAAGTAGCCCTGAATTCCGCCGATCAACGCACCGGCGGCGAGGCAAGCCAGCGTCGCAGGCAGGTAGTGCCAGTGGTAATCGACCATCAG
>QKII01000493.1 GCA_003249625.1 Propionivibrio sp.
GGCGGCGACTCCAGCAACCAAACGGCGCTTGCGCTTGAAGGCGGACATGGTTCCAGCCAGTATTGGGCGTTTGAAGCGGAGCACATTGATTTTGGGCAGGCTGATTACAGAACCCGCTATTCGGGAAGTTCTGCACGCAGAGGCCTTAAAGCTGGTGTCGTCTTCGTTCATGTCAAATCAGGCGCTGCCTCGGGTGATTCATCTCTCGACAACGCAAAAATCCTGTTGAATTTCCAGCCCCCCCACTAGAACCGAATGAAACTTACAATAGCTGGCATAAGAGTCTCGCAAAACACGCTGCTTCTCGCCGTGGCGTTGTTCCTAGTAGCGGTCGGAAATTTCGCTTTTTTCAGCAATGTCTTGAAAGCATACCCCTTGACTATCGGAGGGGTGCCCCATTACGTCTCGCTATCTATCCTGCTATTTGCGACAACGGCGTTGCTTCTTTCGCTGGTTTGCTTCGGGGCGCTAACCAAGCCTGTTCTGGTCGCCACACTGCTGCTTTCATCGTTGGCCTCCTATTTCATGGACAGTTTTGGCGTCATCATCAGCGATGAGATGTTGAGAAACGTTGTACAGACCAATACGTCAGAAGCACTTGATCTATTCACGCCCAAGTTGCTGGCCTATGTTCTCTTTCTAGGCTTGCTGCCATCGATTGCCGTAATACTCGCGCCGGCTGATCGCCCGGGCTGGATATCGGCACTTAAACGGCGAATTCTCCTCCTCGTCGCCCTCATAGCGATGATCGTAGCGTGCATTGCACCGTTCACCAGTTTCTACGCGTCGTTCATCCGCGAACACAAGTCACTGCGAAACTACGCAAATCCGACCTACTTCATTTACTCTGCAGCAAAATTTCTGAACGGAGAATTATTCCCCAAGAGTGCGAAGGCAATGACTCTAGTAGGGAGGGATGCAAAAATACCCAGCGACGACACCGGGCGCGAATTGGTCATCCTCGTCGTGGGGGAAACCGCACGAGCCGACCGTTTCGGACTCAATGGCTATCATCGGGAGACAACGCCCAACCTGCGGGCGGCGAATGCTGTCAGTTTCAGCAACTTCTGGTCTTGCGGGACATCGACAGCCGTTTCCGTTCCATGCATGTTCTCGACAACCGGTATGGACAAGTTCGACGTCAAGGACGAAACATCAAGGGAAAATCTGCTGGACATTCTGCACCATGCTGGAGTCAACATCCTCTGGCGAGACAATAACTCCGATTCGAAGGGAGTCTCCGCGCGCGCCGAATATCAAAGTTTCAAGACACCGAAGACAAATCCGGTTTGCGATGATGAGTGCCGTGACGAGGGAATGCTGGTCGACCTGCAAGACTACATCGACAGCCAACCGAAGGGCGACATATTCATCGTCCTGCACCAGATGGGTAATCACGGCCCTGCGTATTTCAAGCGCTATCCGAAAAGCTTCGAAAAATTCACTCCGGTGTGCAAAAACGCGGACTTGAATCAATGCAGTGATGAAGAAATCGGCAACGCCTACGATAACGCGATCCTTTACACCGATTACTTTCTCAGCAAGACAATTGATCTGCTAAAGCGCAATGATTCACGATTTGAAACTGCGCTTTTCTATGTCAGTGACCACGGCGAATCGTTGGGTGAAAAAGGCATCTACCTTCATGGATTACCGCGCAGTATCGCCCCCGATGAGCAGATTCACGTCCCCGCAATACTTTGGCTCGGCAGTAATTTCCACGCAACGGATCCTGCCACGCTCGAGAAATTGCGCAACGCAAAGCTCTCTCATGACAACATCGTTCACACAGTTCTCGGCTCAATGGAAATCGAAACCAAGGACTACCAACCACATCTCGATATTCTGAGAAAACGCAAATAATCTGGCCCTGCACGTGAATCGCTCACATTGTCGCGTCGAAGTGTGAGTTCGCCGAGTCAATATGCTCGCCTTTGGCGCGATCTCCAACTTAAGGGAAATTGACCGGCGTACTGTCGCGCGACTTTCTCCGCATCGTTAATGACAGCGATTGCCAAGAAGGTTGAATCCGGATCTACGCCGGAAAGCTGTCGGTCGGCGTCACACCCATCGAGGCAACGGCGGCTTTGTGCGGGATCACTCTGCTCGGGCAGCCGACCTTACGAAGTTCGTTCGTGCCAGCCAGTTGCCCATCAAAGGACTCCTACTTTAGCCCTGCCGGGAAGTCCGCCGGCAACTCGCAGGCGGGGCAGTTGATCACGCTCTCATTATTCGGACCGCAGTCGCGCACGAATGTAATGGTGGCGAACTCGTCGATCACCTCTGTCGGATAGGCAGGCCCTTCTGCGCGGTAAGCTTCCATCCGGGCGATATGTTCGTT
>QKII01000326.1 GCA_003249625.1 Propionivibrio sp.
CCCGTGGTCTTGTCAGTGACGATTTTGATATCGAAACGGCCAACCTCGAGGAGGCGCTGACGCTTTTACCCAAGCTGGAAGAAAAGGGGTATCAGGTGTTGGTCAGCCGCGGCAAGACGGCGCAATTGATCCGTAGGCACACGCGCATTCCCGTTGTCGATATCAAAATAAACGCTTACGACATCCTCGGCGTAATGGCGGATCTGGTTGGTCAGAACCGTCGCATTGGAATCGTCGGCTATGCCGAAATAATGCGTGATTGCACGCGCGTTGCCGATACGCTGAAGATCCCCTCGCATTCGATTCTTTTCGAACAGACGGACGTCGATCAGTACGAAAAATTGCAGAGCATGGTGAGCGAACGGCTGGCGCGAGAGCCGATCGACGTCATGATTGGCGATACCATTCCGCAAAGCCGCTTCGCGCCCCTGTGCAGCGAGTTTCGCCTGATTACTTCCGGTACGGAAAGCGTCAGGGATGCCCTGGAAAACGCCATAACGCTTCTCAACGCGATGCGGCTGGAACGGGCTAACCGCGACCATTTGTCAACCGTGCTGGATATGTTCGAGAAAGCAGTGTTTTCACTTGACTACTCGGGCTTGATCACGCACGCCAACCAGGCGGCCACGACACTCTTCAAGATGAGTCGCGCCGAAATGATCGGGTTGCCGATCGAGGCGATTGATCCGGCTTTGGTCATCGCGCACGATACCATTGCGGACCGGATCTGGGAGGTCGGGCAGGTGGTGGAGACGCGTCAAGGCAATATGGTCTGCTACCTTTACCCCATCGACCGTGAAGGCGATTGCACGAGCATCGTTTTCGCGCTTGAGCAGGTTGAGCGGATTTATACGCTTGAGCAGAAAGTCCGTCACCAGGAACAGCGCAAGAGCCGGTTTACGGCGCGCCATACCCTCGACGAATACGTCACGCATGAGCCGGAGATGCAGGGGAGACTGGCGCTACTGCATAAATATGCGCAGACCGATGCAACAATCCTGATCACGGGTGAAAGCGGAACTGGCAAGGAACTGCTTGCACAGGGTATTCACAACGCGAACCATAGAGCAAACGGCCCTTTCGTCGCTGTCAACTGCGGCGCGCTGCCGCCCAGCCTTCTCGAAAGCGAATTGTTCGGCTATGTCGAGGGCGCGTTTACAGGTGCTCTACGCAAGGGAAAAAAAGGTTTGTTCGAATTGGCTCACCAAGGGACGTTGTTCCTTGACGAGATTGGTGAGCTCGACAAACTTTTGCAGACGCGGCTGTTGCGAGTCATTCAAGAGCGAGAACTCATGCGACTCGGTTCCGAGAGTTCAATCCCGGTGGATATTCGAATCGTTGCAGCATCAAATCGCAACCTTGAAGACATGGTGAACTCGGGAGCGTTTCGTGAGGACCTTTATTACCGGCTGAACGTGCTCCAGATCGATATGCTGCCGCTACGCCGGCGCCGCAACGACATTATCCCCAGTGCTTTGAAGCTGCTGCGCAGCTATGCGCGCGTTCATAACAAGATCGCCATCGATCTCGACGCCGATTTGCGTCGTCTGTTGCTCGATTACGATTGGCCAGGGAATTTCCGCCAGCTTGGCAACGTAATGGAACGCTTGGCAATCATCGCGACGACACCGGTCGTTCGTTTGGATCATGCCGCACCGGTTCTGGCGGACCTTTTTTCGCCGCGAAGCGAAAAGACTGCCAATTGCCGTGGCTGCGAGTTGACGACCGGAAGCATGGACGACATCCGCCTGAAAGTTGCCACCAAGATTCTGGTCGAGGAAGGCCAGTCGAAGACCCATGCCGCGAAGCGGCTAGGCGTCGACCGAACGACCTTGAACCGTTGGCTGAAGCAGCAGTAAATGTTCGCGGCCGTTGGCGCGTCCTTACATTACGGCAGATAGGACGAGGCTGCCGCCGATCACAGCGGCAAACTGGCCGAGACGCAGAGCGAGGGTCGGACGGCTCTGCAGCACGAAGTGGGCAAAACTCATGCCGAGACTGTGCAGCACAGCCGAGCCGAGGACAATTCCAGCCATGATCGTCGAACCTTGTTCCAGTTCGCCGCCATGCGCCATGCCGTGGAATAGAGCGAAACCGCCGATGACGGCCAGTGCCGCAGAAAGACCGAGGCGCAACGGCAGCGTGAGCATTACGCCGAGTACGAGCACGGAGGCGGCGACGAGCGGTTCCAGTTGCGGCACGATGAGACCGTGCTGGCCGAGTGCTGCGCCGGCGGCGAGCAGCGTGACGAAGGTGGCCGGCGCCAGCCAAACGTGGCGTGCATGCAGCACACTCCAGACGCCGACGAGCAGCATCGCCAGCAAGTGGTCGAGGCCGAGGAATGGATGACTGAATCCGTCCATGAAGCCGTGATCGCCGTGGCCGGTGTGGGCGGATGCGGCGAGCGGGAGGGCCGCTAGCAGGAGAAGGGCGAAACGTTTTTTCATGATTTGCTCCTTGGAGTTCATTAATCGGTTTGCGTAGTAATCGAATTGGCGGTGAGCGGGACTCGGCTTTTGTTGGAGCTATCCTGGTTGGATTGATGGCCGGCAACCGATCATTCGCAAGGCGGCGCACGCGGCACCGAACCCGTTGTCGATATTGACGCTGACCAAACCTTGAGCACACGAGGCGAGCGCACTGGTCAAAGCAGCCTGTCCGCGTTCGGCAACCCCGTATCCGATCGACGTCGGGACGGCGATGACCGGGGCGTCGACCAGTCCCGAGAGGACGCTGAACAATGCTCCCTCCATTCCCGCGACGGCGATCACGACGGAAAAGGAGCGAATCTCCGGCAATCGCTTCATCAATCGCCAAAGTCCGGCGACGCCTACATCACTGACAATAGGTGCCGCGTAGCCATGGAAAGCCAGCGTGCGCTGCGCTTCGCGTGCGACCGGCAAATCCGATGTGCCTGCGCACACGATGCCCGGCCCGCCTACGTTTGGTTTGTCTTCCAGGCAGTGAAAGGCTGTTCGCGATGACGCGTCATGATCGAGCTTCGTGCGCAGTGGTTCTGGCAGTGCACTATGTTTCTCCGCGCCGAGCCGGGTCAGGAGAAGCGCTCTTTCCCCGGCTGACGTCAGGATCGCGGCGATTTGCTCTGGGGTCTTGTTTTCGCAGAAAACCGCTTCGGCTATTCCGGTTCTTGCCTCGCGCTCCCAGTCCATTTGAAACTCGTTCATGCCGCGACTCGGAGAAAGGCCGCGCCGCGTCGGTAGGGGCGTATGCCCGCGAAAGGCCTGCGTTTTTCGATGCACAAGCTTTGAAGCAGTTCTTCAACACGTGTCTGATCATTACCCTTCGGCAATTTTTCACACTCGACGAACACCCCTTCTGCGGTAATTCGGCAACGGATCGCTCCAGCATCGGGCAAGAGGCCGCTCAGCGCCGTTTCAGCTGTTTCGATGAAGTTCAAGGCGCCTGCGTCCACTTGGATGCCGGTTTCAATACGGCTGGCGAGACAGGGTTGTGCCGGCAAGCTTGCGAGATCGTGGAGAGCGAATCTCCTGGCTATTTCATAAATATCGGACTTGTCTATTTTTGCTTCCACATAGGGGTGCCGTACGTCGTGATGGGCTGCCGCTTCCAGTCCGGGGCGGTAATCGCTAAGGTCGTCGATGTTGGTGCCGGAGGCTATGCGTGAACCAGTGAGTTCCTGAATCCGCTGGAAAAGGCGGGATTTGCAGTAGAAACAGCGATCTACAGGATTGTTTCGATAGTTCGTGTCGTCCAGTTCATGGGCTTCGACGAGTAAAAGATTCCAACCGTGGCGCTCGGCGTGCACCTGTACTCGTTCAGTGGCATGCCGGGGAACGGCCGGCGATACGGCGTGGACGGCTGTCATGGCCGTTCGCGAGTGGGTATGCGCAATATGGGCAAGAACCATGCTGTCGAGCCCGCCGCTGACGGCGATCGCCACCTCGCTTTGCGTGTCAAGTACGGCGATGAGTCGAGCCAGTTTTTCTTCGATTGCATGCATATGTTCTCCTTGAGCGCTAATGCTTTCAGTGTCGATGTTTGTGCGAGGCAGTGGCGTGGTCATGAGGGCCGGTGCTCCCATCCGGAGACACTTTTTTTCCCAGATCCCGTGAAGAAAACACGAGCGCGCGAAGGATGTTTGGCATGCCCGCCAGATCGCGCGTGCCTGCACCGGTTCCGGCAGCGCATAGCGTTCCGTGCGCCGCGGCGACTTGGTTCGTCTTTGCCACGTGCGCAAGAATGGCCGCTCCGGTTGGGGTGACGCGCTCTCCTCCGATGCCGTCGTCCCGCCAGCGAAAGCCGCGCAGAATTTCTACGGTGGCAGGGGCAGGGACAGGGAGCAGTCCATGGCTGGTGCGTACCAGGCCGTTGCCGCGAGGCAGTTCCGATACGCTCCATGAACAATGTTCCAATGCGGCGGAAATACTGCCGGCCGCCACTACGTCCATCAGCGAATCCCAGTCCGCGATTTCGTGGAAATGTACCTTGTCGACCGGAACCCGGTGCGTCCGGCTTTCGGCTTCAGCAAGCCGTCGCAGGATCGCGAGTGCGTGTTCTGCCGTCCCGGGGTGTAACGTGCCGCTGGAGATGCTCGATGCAATCTCCGGATAGAAGACTGCGTGATCGTGGTTGTGTCCGGCGTGGTCGTCGCCGGCGCAATGCTCGGCATGGGGGGCGTTCAGGATGAATCGGCAGACTGCGATGCCGCCACTCAGGCCTTCCATGAGGGTAGGAGTGCCGCAGTGTGTCGGGAGAGTATTGGACAAATCGTCGAAAACGCGCTCGCGCAGTTCGGGGAGGGCATCGAGCATCGCGGCGACAAACATGTCGCCGGCGAGTCCGCCGACGGCATCAAGATGGATGTGATCGTACTCAGTCACGATGGGCACATACCGGAATCACATAGGGTCCCTCGGGAATGATCGCTACCTCGGCATCGTTATGCCGTTGTACGCTTTCGGCAATGGCCTGCTCGACGGAGCCAACCATCTCCACGCCTGTAATGCGCCGCTCTTCCTCACTCAGACCTGTCGTGTACAACTGCACGTTGCTTATGCGCATCGGCTTGAGCTGCATCTCCGTCTGCCATTCGTCGATTTCGGCGAAGGTCTTCGCCTTCAAGGTGGCCAGGAAGCGGTCGGGCCCCAGTTCGACCATCTTGCTTTGCGCTTCACGGAATTCGGGTGATCCGAAACCTTCCGAGCATTCCGAGGCGATGATCAAGGTACCTCCGGGTTCGAGAATATCCATCGGAGTAACCATTCCCTTGACGGTCTGGTAGTACGTCTTGTCGAGCGGGTAACCTGCCGAAGAAGTTACGACGGTCTTGAAGCGGCGCGGTACCTTGATGATTGTCGCGTCGGATATGAACTCGACCGCAGCGAGGTGGCTCGCGATTATTTCGCCGAAGTTTACGTAGACAAGGTCGCGGTCCTCGTCGAGTACGGTATTGACGGCATAGACCTCGCCAACCTTTTGAACGATTTCCAGCTGTTCTTCATGCAGCGGGTTTTCTGCCAGGTTGCACTGAACGGCCAGAGGATCCTCCATGAAACGCGCCGAATGGAACGTGCGGATGGTTTCGTGATGAGCTACTCCCGGTGCAATCACCTTGCGCCCGCCGGACCAGCCCGCCATGAAGTGGGGCTCGATCAAGCCGGATACGATGCGCAGATCGGCTTCGACAAAGCGCCGATCTATCTTCACCGGTGTGCCCCGGTTCGTCGCGCCGAGATCGATATGGTCCTCGTCGTTGCGCGCGAAGTGGTTTTCAACGCGCACGGTATCAAGGACCCAAGGGTCACCAACCAGCTCGATCAGCTCGTCGCCCTCGTTGGGGCGGTGCAGTCCGGTGGCGACCACGATGGAAATGTCCGACGCTGCGATTCCCGCCGCCATCAGCGTTTCGATCATCGGTCGCAGGAACAGCTTGTTGGGGACGGGGCGCGTGATGTCGCAGATCAGTATGCAGGCGCTTTTTCGGCCCTCGGCCAATTGGGCCAGCGGCCGGGCGGCCACGGGGGTTTCCAGTGCCTGCCGGACGGCGCCTTGCTGGTTGGCGAGTTTCGGCAGAACGACTTTTCGGATCACCGTCGGCTGGACGTTGTGCGGCAACTGCACGTGTAAATGATTACGTCCGTAGGCGATATCGACCATATGGCTCATTAAGCGATGTCTCCAGTTTTATTCTTGTCCCACAGCGGGGAGGCCCGTTATTTCTCCGGCGATGCGAAGTGCAGCAGGGCCGGGATGATTTGTCTTTGTTCTCGTTTTTTGCAGAGCAATGTGATTCTGGCGGCGGCAAGCCGCCGCCAGTAGGGGACACTCAAGCGTTAAGCTTCTTGTTGAGCGGGAACTGCGTCGATTTCGTAAGGCTCGTCCTTGGCGTTGATTCCGCGTCTCTTTTGCCATTTGTCCACGAGAATGACAGCGATAGGGCAAAGGATGGCTGTGGTCAGTGTCGAGATCGAAACTTGCATCGTGGCGATTTCCACCAAGCTCTTGTAGGCCTGCGCTTCGGCTGCTGTCATCATGCCGGCGCCCATGGCCACGGAAGCTGCAGCGGCAATCGCGGCCGGTGTGCCAACCGCATTCCCGGCCGTGGACGCTTCCGCGACCGGGGCGATTCGACTTTTCTCGCCAAACAGTCGGAAGACCACCATGCCGGTCAATGCGGTAAGGACGGTGGTCATGACACCCAGCGTCAATCCGGCTACGACCACGTTGGGATTGAGGAACGTGGCGAAATTCATACCAGAGCCTAGTGCGAAAGCGAAGAATGGCACCGGAAGGTACTCACCGGGCTTCAGGAAAGCGCGAATCTCCGGATCGAGGTTTCCAAGCAGCATCCCGATAGCGATCGGCAAGAGAACGGCGATAAAAGCGATGATCGGGAAGTTCGCGCCCAGCATTCCCAACGCCATGAGGGTGAAGAACGGGCCGTCGTTCAACGACAGAACCGCTACAGCACCGACGTCCGAACGGTTTCCATACTGCCCGGTTAATGCGGCATACATGCCACCGTTGCCGTTGGTCATTGCAGCGATAATGGCTACGGCCGACAAACCGAGGAAGCCGTGCATCATGTCACCGGATAGATGGCCCCAAAGGAATCCGACGCCAACACCGGTGAAGTACTTGCTTGCCGTCAGGAGAACGCCTTTCTTCATCGCAATCCCGCCGACGCGCAGGTTCATCTGGCTACCGCAGCAGAACAGGAAAAGTGCAATAAGGCAAAGGGCACCGTCCTTGAACAGCCATTGAGTGAAGCCGCCAATTCGCAAGAATTCATAGACTCCCGGCTTGAATTGAGCAACTCCCAGTGACTTCAGGATATCCATTATGAATGGAATGTGCATCTGGTCAATCGTGTTGAGGAGTGCGCCGAGGAAGAGTGGAACTACCATTAGGCCACCAGGAACTCTCTCGATTGTTCGTTTGATTTGCATAATTCCCATCCCTTTCTCGTTTTTTGGGTTAAATATGATCAAGCCTGCGTTAAAGGCAAAAAGCAAATACCCACCCGAATTTATGTTCCGGGCTTAGGAACAGTCGTCAGCAATAACGGTGCCATTTCCTAACGTATTGGTACTAAAGGAGTTTGTTTTGGGAGGGGAGCGTTGGTGATGGAAAATGCACGGTGCTCTGATGTGTTTTACATCGGGAAGGGGCGCTGACTGTTTATTGGGTGTATTTGCCGTTGTTATGTTTTTTTAAGTGAGAAGAAAAAATCATGTCCCACGACGTTGTTGATACTCAGGTTTCCCCCAGCGGCACGCTGGAAGTCCTTTCCCGTGCCGAAGTCGCCAGCTTGCTTGATCGCAGCCAGGGTGGGCTGCATGCGCTCTTCCGCAATTGCGCGCTGGCAGTGCTCAATTGCGGCAACGAACTCGACGACGGCAAGGAATTGCTGGAGCGCTACGAGAATTTTGCCATCCGCCTGCTGCGGCGCGAGCGCGGCATCAAGCTGGACATCCAGGGCGCGCCGGCCAGCGCCTTTGTCGATGGGAAGATGATTGCCGGCATTCGCGAGCATCTTTTTGCCGTATTGCGTGACGTGGTTTACGTCTGGGATGAGATACGAGGCAATCCGCGCTTCGACGCGTCGACGCCGGAGGTTGTGACCGACGCCGTATTTCACATCCTGCGCAACGCCGGCATCCTGCAGCCGATGGAGGACACCAACCTGGTTGTCTGTTGGGGCGGGCACTCGATTTCGCGCGAGGAATACGATTATTCGAAGCACGTCGGCTATGAACTCGGCCTGCGCGGGCTGGATATCTGCACGGGATGCGGTCCGGGCGCAATGAAAGGGCCGATGAAGGGGGCTGCGATCGCCCACGCCAAGCAGCGCATCGGTGGGCGGTATCTCGGCTTTTCCGAGCCCGGGATCATCGCCGCAGAGTCACCGAACCCCATCGTGAACGCGCTGGTCATCTTCCCGGATATCGAAAAGCGGCTGGAGGCCTTCGTCCGCGTCGGCCACGGCATTGTCGTCTTCCCCGGCGGTGTCGGCACGGCGGAGGAAATCCTCTACCTGCTGGGTATCCTGCTGCACCCGGACAACGCCGGACTGCCACTGCCAGTGGTGTTCTCGGGTCCGCGCAGCGCGGCCGGCTACTTCGAGCGAATCGATCGCTTCATTGGCGAAACGCTCGGCAGCGAAGCGCAGCGCTTGTACAAGGTCGTCATCGACGACGCGGCGGGCGTGGCCCGCGAAATGAAGTCCGGCTTGCAGACAGTGCGCGACTTTCGCAAGGGGAGGCACGACGCCTACAACTTTAACTGGCTGTTGCATGTCGATGGCCACTTCCAGCAACCGTTCCGGCCGACGCACGAGGCCATGCGCAGACTCGATCTGCATCGGGACCAGCCGGGTCACCGCCTCGCCGCAGGCTTGCGACGGGCCTTTTCGGGCATCGTCGCGGGTAACGTCAAGGCAGACGGTATCCGGGAGATCGAGCAGC
>QKII01000090.1 GCA_003249625.1 Propionivibrio sp.
ACGGTAGAAATGCTCTGCCCGCTCCAAGTCATTCACCGCCAACGCGATCACATTGAGTTGTTGGAAACCAAAGACGTTTTTCATTCCATCCTCCTGCTCTCAAGATTCAGCTGACAGCGGAAGGGAAAACTTCCGACCGTCAGTCTGGGAAGAAGCGGAGTTATCGGACTAATCGAATGCAACGATCAGTTCCGGCCACTCGGCCCACTTTGGGGAAGACGATCCCAAAACAGATATGTAGATGGCGAATGCGCGAATTTTTGAAGTCTGCCATTTGAGTTCCTGCGACTCGAAACGTTCCCATACGGTTGCCTCAGACAGTATGTGCAGGAATTTCCGTCGAGTTTCCCGAATAACGAAGGGAATTGACACCGGTTCGCCTTGCAAGCGGAAGTGCGGGTCCAAAATCGCCTTCAGGCCGTCAAGCGTGCTGAAATTTTCCCCATCTTTTTTGAAACCACCGATCCATTACTTGCGCTTGGTATGCTCGGGATACCAAGTAATGGAGAGACAGTTGCATCGAGTACTACGCGACGGCTTCGCAGACAACTGGCCACATCCAAATTGATCCGGCGGTCGGATGAGTACCAAACGACCAGAAACGTCCCCGGACGCTTGGCACACTGTACAAATTTCAAGAGCCAAGCTTACCCACGAGGGTTGACAGCCAGTGCCTCGGCCACCGCGTTGCCGTTGGCCTGAATCAGTTCGATCACCAGCCCTTCCGGCAATTGCAGCCAGTGACGCCCTTTGGGCGTTTCGCGCGCTCCCCAGGCGGTTACTGCGCGAATTGCTTCTTCGAGATCCTCGGTCACCACGCCGATGTGGCCCACCACGCTGCTCGCTGCGCCTTCCTCCTGCGCCACAAGCTGGATTCCGCCGACGGTCCAGGCCTGCTGCGGCGAGTCCTCCGGGCCTTTCACACGGTAGACAGGCATGCCGAGCGCTTCATCGAAAAAGCGGATATGCCAAGGCACATCCTTGACGTGAATGGCCACGTGTTCCACGTATGATCGATTTGTGCGAGTCAAAAAACTCTCCTTGTTTCAGAAAATGAATCAGGCAACGAGCGAGGCAATCGACTTGCCGACATCGCTCGTCGAGGCGTCGCCGCCCATGTCCGGCGTACGCGCGCCTTCCGCGAGTACTGTTTCGATGGCACGGAGCAGTTCGCCCCCGGCCTCCGCACAGCCAAGATGTTCGAGCATCATCGCCCCGGCCCAGATCTGCCCGACGGGGTTTGCAATGCCCTTGCCGAAAATGTCCGGTGCAGAACCGTGCACCGGCTCGAACAGCGACGGAAACTTGCGGTCCGGGTTGAGGTTCGCCGATGGCGCGATACCGATGGTTCCGGTGCACGCCGGTCCCAGATCGGAAAGGATGTCGCCGAACAGGTTGGAGGCCACCACCACGTCGAACCAGTCCGGGCGCCGCACGAAATTGGCTGTCAGGATGTCGATGTGAAACTTGTCGGTGCGGACATCGGGATACTCCCTGGCGATCTCGGCGAAACGCTCGTCCCAATACGGCATGGAGATCGAGATACCGTTCGACTTGGTCGCCGACGTCAGGTGCTTTGCCGGCCGCTTCGACGCGAGTTCGAAGGCGAAGCGGATCACCCGATCGACACCGATGCGGGTGAACACGCTTTCCTGCACGACGAATTCGCGCTCGGTGCCCTCAAACATTTTCCCGCCGACGCTGGAATATTCGCCCTCGGTGTTTTCACGCACGATGTAGAAATCGATATCGCCCGGCTTGCGCCCGGCCAGCGGCGACGGCACGCCGGGCATCAGCCGCGCTGGGCGCAGATTCACGTATTGGTCGAACTCGCGCCGGAACTTGAGCAGCGAACCCCACAGTGAGATGTGATCGGGCACCTTCTCGGGCCAGCCGACAGCGCCGAAGTAGATGGCATCGTGATTGCCGATCAGCGCCTTCCAGTTCTCCGGCATCATCGCGCCGTGTTTCAGGTAGTAGTCGCAATCCCAGTCAAACTCGTCCCAGACAAACCGGATGCCGTGCTTGCCGGCGATGGTGTCGAGGCAGCGAATCCCCTCGGGCATGACTTCCTTGCCGATTCCATCGCCGGCAATCACGGCGATCTTCAACTCCTTCATTTTTTTCTTCCTCTCAAGTAAAAGCGCGATCATCCGGACAGATGATCGCGCTCTTTCAATGCTTCAACGATCAATGCCCGCAGGCGAAGGCGTTATTTCAACGCCGTCGGCAACCACATCGTAATCGAAGGAATATAGGTAAGAACCAGCTGACACACAATCAGAACACCGATAAAGCTGATGACTGCCCG
>QKII01000323.1 GCA_003249625.1 Propionivibrio sp.
GGCACGCGGCGGCCATCTGTTCCAGCGTCAGCCAGCTCTCTTCCATCAGCGTGCCGATCAGGATGTCGTCGTCGCGCATGATTCAACTCCCCGTAGAGCGGCGCGGATCGAACGGCAACTCGCGCGCCATGGTCGCGTAAAGCTCGCGTGCCTTCGGCGTATCGGCCGGAGGCAGGACGATCCGGAGCGTCAGGAGCAGATCACCGGGCGGGTTACCGGGAATCCCTTTGCCACGCACGCGCAAGGTACCGCCGCCTTGCGCCCCCTCCGGCACCCTGACCTTGAGCGGCCCACTCGGAAGATTTACCGTTACCACGGCACCTAGCGCTGCCTCCCACGGTGCGACAGACAAATCGAGATGCAGGTCGCGCCCCTCGACGCGCAGTCGGTCATGCGGGTGGAAATGCACCTCAAGCAGCAGATCGCCTGCGGGCGCGCCGCTGTAACCAGCCCCCCCCTGCCCGGCCAACCGGATGATCTGCCCCTCACGTACGCCAACCGGAATCTTCACGTTCAACGTACGCGTCTCGACGGTGACATGCCCTTGGGGGTCCACACGTGGAACGCGCAGGCTGATCTGCCGGGTAGCGCCCTTGAAGGCATCGTCGATATCGAGCATCACCTTGGCATGGTGGTCCTCGCCCCGCATCTGGAAGCCGCCAGCACCCCGTCCGGCGTGGAAGGTGCCGCCCATTCCACCGCCACCCATGTGGCCAAAAAGCTGCGAGAAGAAATCGCTGAAGCCGGCGGCGTCGCCGGGCGAAAAACCGTGCGTGGAGAACTCGAACCCGGTATCCCAGTCGGGCGGCGGCCGGAATTCCTGCCCGGTCTGGTAGCCGCTGCCAAGCTGATCATAGGCAGCACGCCGCTCGGGATCGGAAAGCACCGTGTAGGCCTCGTTGATCTCCTTCATGCGCTGCTCCGCGTCTTTTTCTTTGGAAACATCCGGGTGGTATTTGCGCGCCAGCTTGCGAAAGGATTTCTTTATCTCCTCCGCCGTTGCATCGCGCTTCACCCCAAGTGTCTGATAGTAGTCCTTGAATTGCATGAGAGCTCCATTTCTACGGGCTCGTGAATGGCCTTCGCAGTTCCAAGATGGCATCTGCAAGAGCGCATTTCAAGGCTCGGAAAACATAGAGGAATATCATTCCAATTTGGATAACTTATCGTTCATTACTTATACTCTTTGCCTTATCACTCCATCATGCCAAGGCAGGCCGCATGAACGACCTCACCAGCATCCGCGCCGCCCACTCGTGTGCGGGAAATGCCCAGGACGCCGTACGCGAGTTTCACCGTGCCGTCTATCAGGACACCATGGCGCTGGTCATCTTCTTTTGTTCGGCCGCGTACGACAGCGATGCCCTTGCGGAGGAAATGAATCGCCTTTTCCGGGGTGTCCAGGTCATCGGCTGCACGACGGCGGGTGAGATCGGCCCGGCGGGCTATCGAGACTTCAGCCTGAGCGGCGTCAGTTTCTCCTCGACCGACTTCACCGCCGTCGCCGGTTGTCTCGAACACCTGCAGGCGTTCGAGACCGCGCAAGGTCACGCGCTGGTCGATTCGCTGCAGCGCGAACTGGACAACCGGTTGTTTCCACAGGACTTGGCAAAATCGAACTGCGTCGCGCTGCAACTGATAGACGGCCTGTCGCGGCGTGAAGAGATCGTTTCGCGCGTATTGCAGAGTGCCCTCGGTCGCACGCCGCTGGTCGGAGGATCGGCGGCCGACAGCCTGAGCATGAAGAAAAGCCGCGTCTATTTCAATGGACGTTTCCTCGACGATTCGTCCGTCCTGATCCTGCTGGCCTCACGCGTCCCCTGCACCGTGTTCCGGACACACCACCTCGAACCGATGCCGGAACGCATGGTGGTAACGGAAGCCGATCCGGCCCACCGGGCGGTGCTGGAAGTCAATGGTCATCCGGCCGCCATGGAGTTGTCGAGGGTTCTTGGACAGAGCCTGGAAAACACCGATTCGTGGCACATGCTCGACCGCACGTTCATCGTACTGATCAATGGCGAAAGCTACGTACGGACCCTGAATGCCATCAACCCCGACCACAGCCTGACGTTCTTCTGCGCCATTGAGAAAGGCACGGTACTGCGCATCGCCCACGGCACGGGTCTTCTGCCCAAGCTTGAGCAGGTCTTCGCCGACCTCAGCGCCAAGGTCGGTCCGCCGCAATGCGTACTCGGTTTCGACTGTTCCCATCGCAAGATGGAGCTTATTCGCAGCCCGGAGCGCGAGAAAATTGCCGACCTGATGCGCGACAATCGCACGGTCGGCTTCTGCACCTACGGCGAGCAGTATCGCGGCCTGCACATGAACCAGAGCTTCGTCGGGGTCGCTTTCGGTGCCTCTTGCGGGGGCGGCCAATGATGTCTGCCAATCCGGATCAGAACAACGAGGCGATGCTACAGGCGGAAATCCTCCGCCTGAACAAGATCATCGACGTGCTGATGGACCGTGCCGAAAGCGGCTCAAATCGTTTCGATGCGGATTTCGGGCTACAACAAACGACGATCCTGCTTGAGGATCAGGTTCAGCTGCGCACGGCCGAACTGGAAGCGGCGATCCGCGAACTCGAGCGTTCCAACCGCAGCCTGCGCGACTCCGAGGAACGTTTTTCGCGAATGTTCCGCGAACACGCCGCGGTCATGCTGCTGATCGAGCCAGACAGTGGGGCACTCATCGATGCCAACGAGGCAGCACAAAAGTTTTACGGCTACCCGCGCGATGTGTTGCTCGGCATGAACATCGGCGACATCAACATGCTGCCAGACGGAAGGAGCCGGGACAAACGCTACGCCGTGATCACACGAATGGAACAGAACTTTGTCTTTCCCCACCGGATTGCCTCGGGTGAAATCCGCACCGTCGAAGTCCATAGTGCCCCGATCACAGTCGACGGCAGCACGTTGATCTTCTCGGTCATCCACGACATCAGCGAGCGGAAGCGGGTCGAAGACGAACTCGAGCAGCATCGCAACCATCTGGGAGAACTGGTTGTCGCGCGCACGGCTGAACTGGCCGAGGCCCGTGACGCCGCGGAAGCAGCCAACAGAGCAAAAAGCGTCTTCCTGGCCAACATGAGCCACGAACTGCGAACCCCGCTCAACGGCATCATCGGGATGACTGAATTGGCCCGGCGCCGCGCCGCCGACCCCGTTTTGGTCGAACAGCTCGACCACAGTGCCAAGGCGACGCGACATTTACTCGCGATCATCAACGACATCCTCGACATTTCGCGGATCGAAGCAGACCGTCTGACGCTGGAAAACAATGATTTCAACCTTACCGAGGTCATCGGTGACACCGTCTTGCTGCATCAACCGCGGGCGCTGGATAAGGGGCTTGCGCTTTCGGTGGAATTTTCCCCATCCATCCCGGAATTCGTGCGTGGGGATGCGCTGCGCCTGAAACAAACGCTGATCAATTTCCTCGATAACGCCATCAAATTCTCGGAAAAGGGCGAAATCCGCGTTCGGGTTTTCCCGGTTACCGGAGAAGAATCAAACGACAGCCTGCTGCTGCGCTTCGAAGTCAGCGATCAGGGAATCGGACTGACCCCGGAACAACAGGCCCGACTGTTCCAGCCATTCTCGCAAGCTGACGACTCAACCACCCGTCGCTTTGGCGGCACCGGCCTCGGCCTGACCATTGCCACCCGCATTGCCCGCCTGATGGGCGGCGAAACGGGCGTCGTCAGCGAATACGGCGAAGGCAGCACGTTCTGGCTTACTGCCCGGCTGGGCAAATGCAACAAAAGCATGTTTCCCCTCCCCGAAGGCCATTCCGACCCTGGCACGGACACGACGAACAGACAGTTCCCGGTTAGCCACCGCATCCTCGTCGCCGAAGACGATGCGGTCAGCCAGGAGGTCATCAAGATGCTCCTCGAAGACGCCGGATTGCAGGCGGACATTGCGAGCAACGGCCACGAGGCCGTCGAACGCTCAAGCACCGGTGACTACGCGCTGATCTTGCTCGATATGCAGATGCCTGTCATGGACGGACTCGAAGCCTGCCGACGCATCCGCCACCTCCAGGAAGCACGCCGCAGACTGCCGATCCTGGCGATGACAGCCAACGCCTTCGCTGAGGATCGCGAACGCTGCCTCGCCGCCGGAATGGACGACCATATTGCAAAGCCGGTCGACCCCGACGCGCTGATTGCCACGCTGTGGCGGTGGCTTGTAAAAGAAACGCTGCCCGACTAGCCAGTTCAGGCGATTGACGCGCCGAAGAGAATACCAACGCCGAACGTCACCGCCGCAGCGACCCCGCCGAACAAGACCTGTCGGAAAGCCGAGTAGGTGAAGCTACGGCCGTTGAACAGGGATGTCACCGCGCCTACGGCACCCAGGCCGAACAGGCTGAGACCAATGCTGGCCACGATGCCAACCGAGTTATCCAGGAAAAAGAACGGTGCGACCGGAAAGATCGCCCCCAAAGCGAACAGCAGTAACGACACGCCGGCTGCACTCCACGGATTACCGCCAAGCTCCGCCGGATCGATGCCGAGCTCCTCGCGCGCCAGCGTCTCCAGCGCCGTCTCGCGGTTCTCCATGACCTTAGAGGCGATCAGCCAGGCTTGTTCGCGTTCGATACCCTTCGCTTGGTAGATCAGAGCCAGCTCCTTCCTTTCGGCCTCGGGCGTCTGTTCAAGTTCCTCTGCCTCGCGTTCAATCTGCGTGCGCGCCAGTTCGCTGGCGTTGGTCACCGATAGCCATTCGCCGAGCGCCATCGATAAGGCACCCGCGACCAGTCCGGCCATGCCTGTCAGCAGAACCGTGGCCGACGCAGCCCCGGCTCCGGCGACCCCCATGACCAGACAGAAATTGGAAACCAAACCATCATTGACTCCAAGCACTGCGGCGCGCAACTCGTTGCCGGAACCTCCTCGGTGCCAGTGCTCCGCTCCGGCAATATCGCTGCCATCCACTGGCCCGCCGTGTCCGGCTGCAGCCCGAATCACTGCCGCATGGCCATGCTCGTCCGCTGACAATACCGCGGCATCGGGCTGACCCGCGTACTTGTTGCGGTCGGCGTACTCGTTGGCGGCAACGACGGGAAGGACAAATCGCGGGCCGAAGCGACGTGCCAACCTCATCAGAATCCGTGTCTTGAGCGACGGTGCCTGCGGCAAGTCGGTCACTCCGGCGGCCGTCAATTTTTCGCGCCAGACATCGGCATGTTCGTGTTCCGCCTGCGCCAATTGCAGAAAAAGATCCTTGCGCGTCGAATCCTGTTCAAAATGCGACAGCGCGGTGTAGAGCGCCGCTCCATCAATTTCGTCCTGCAGGTTGTCACGAAAACGTTGAATCGAATTCAATTTTCATCTCCCAATTTTCCAGAATCATTTCCGGCATCTTCCTCGAACTGCCGGCGCAAACGGTTCAACCCCTGCCGAAAGGCTTCGGCGTCGCCGTGGTCGAAGAACTTCGGATAGCGCTCGTGCGCAGCCTGGATCCG
This sequence comes from Propionivibrio sp., assembly GCA_003249625.1. The sequence continues at coordinate 5,479 of QKII01000323.1, forward strand.
GCGCGCATGTTTGATCGGACACCAGTACTGCTCGGTCCGCGATGCTACCTCGCGGGTATAGGCGGCTACGCCGTTACCGTACGAACAATAAAAACAGTTGAATTTCTCGATCAGGTTGAGATACGGCAAATCGCCGCGATCGAACACCAGGTAATCCGAGCGCCGCACCTTGGGAATGCGATAGACGGGGAAACAGATCGTCTGATAGACGGTCACGAACAGATCCATCAGCAGGAAAGGGATCCAGCCACTGTAAACAATCGGCGCGGTGATGATATCCAGCAGATTGCTACGCACCAGGAAGCGAAACAGTCCGACCTTGTAGCGTTTTTGCTGACGCAGGAACTCCTCAGCCAGTTCGGCCTGCTTTGTCAGTAGATCCTCGCGGGCCTTCCGGTATTCTTCCTCGACGTCCTCCTGCAGCGACTGGATACGCGCCAGCAGATCATTCAGATTATTCTTGATCATGAAATTTCCCGGTCGGTGATGACCAGAGTGTAAGTCATCGCCACACACACGGGTATCCTGAAAGCCCGCCACAGGTGCGCAGAGACGCAGAGTCCAGGCGGGGAAACACGGTAACTGCTATCGAAAAATCACTCTTCTGACGGGAGTTCCATCACGGGCGCTCAACAAAACGATTAAGGAGCACTTGCCGGCTCCAGGCGAACGATGCGCCCGTTGGCGCTGTCGGTAAGCAGGTAGAGGAAGCCATCGGGGCCGTTCCTCACGTCACGGATGCGCCCGAGCTGATTTTCAAGCAATCGTTCCTCGCGCACTATGCGGTCGCCGTCGAGCGCGAGACGAACCAGCATCTGCCCGCGCAAAGCGCCGATGAACAGGTTGCCGCGCCACGCCGGAAACTTCTCGCCGGTGTAAAAGGCCATCCCCGACGGAGCAATCGACGGTGTCCATTGCAATAAAGGCTGAGCCATACCCGGCTTCTCGGAGCCTTCGCCGATGCGCGTGCCGCTGACGTAATTGCGCCCGTAGGTAATCACCGGCCAGCCGTAATTGACTCCGGCGCGGATGATGTTGATCTCGTCGCCGCCCTGCGGCCCGTGTTCGTGCGCCCACAGTTCACCGGTTTGCGGATGCAGCGTGGCGCCCTGGATATTGCGGTGGCCCAGCGTAAATTTCTCGGGCAGCGCGTTGGCGACGCCGACGAACGGGTTGTCGGCCGGCACGCGCCCGTCGTCGTGCAGACGAATCACCGAACCTGCGTGGTCGTCGAGGCGCTGGGCACGGTCCATCTGCCCCCGGTCGCCGAGCGTGATGTAAAGGAAGCCCTTGCGATCGAAGACCAGCCGCGAACCGAAATGCTGGCCAGCCCATGTCTTCGGACGCATCGAGAATAGCACCTCGACATCGCGCAGCGCATGGCCATCCAGCCGGCCGCGCGCCACGGTCGTTCCATAGCCACCCTCGCCTCCGGCGGCGTAGGAAAGGTAGACCCAGCCGTTCGTCTCGAAACCGGGATGCAGAACGACGTCGAGCAAGCCGCCCTGCCCTGTGGCAGCCACGGTTGGCACACCGGCAATGGGGCGCGGATCGAGCTTTCCGTCACGGCTGATCAGGCGCAGCCGCCCCGGCCGCTCGGTCACCAGCATCCGGCCGTCCGGCAGAAAGGCGAGGCTCCACGGGTTCTCCAGCCCGTCGCTGACGGTGACGACGCGAAACGCGGGTTGCGCACGAGACTCCGTCGGCCACAACAGCAGAAAGCCGGCGAGCAAGAGAAGGATGATCAGGAATATCCAGCGAACTCGGTTCATGAGTCTCGGACCCATGAACCGTGCGCCGGGTTCCGCCCAGCTCCTACTTTGCCGAGGCGTGAATTTCCGGAATTGTGGCCATCGTGTAGCCGGCCTTTTCGAGACCCTCGCGCAGCGCCTTCGCCGTCGCCACCGCTTCGGCATTATCGCCATGCACGCAGATGCTTTGCGGATTGACCGGAATGCGCTTGCCAGTGATCGAAATCAGCGCCTGCTCCTCGACCATGCGCATGACGTGCGCCAGACTGGCCTCGGCACCGTGAACCATCGCCCCCGGCTGGCTGCGCGGCACCAGTTGCCATCGTCGAGATAGGCGCGGTCGGCAAAGACTTCCTCGACGATCGGCAGCCCCTGTTCGCGCCCGGCCAGGATCAGTTGCGAGGCAGCCGGGGCAAGCAGGATCAAGTTTGGATCGAGCCGTTTGACGGCGCGCGCGATGGCATCGGCCACCTTGCGCTCGGCGCAGGCGATGTTCGACAACGCACCATGCGGCTTGACGTGGGTGACCCGCATTCCCTGCGCGCGAGCACAGGCATCGAGCGCGCCAATCTGGTAGATCATCATCGCTTCCAGCTCGTCGAGCGGGATGTCCATGCGCCGCCGGCCGAAGCCCTGCAGATCGGGGAAGCCGGGATGCGCGCCGATGCTGACGCCGTTGTCACGGGCCAGTGCTGCCGTCTTGAGCATCACTATCGGATCGCCGGCATGATAGCCGCAGGCCACGTTGGCCGACTTGACGATGCCGAGCATGGCACCGTCGCTGCCCATTTTCCACGGGCCAAAACTTTCGCCAAGATCGGCGTTGAGGTTGAGCAGTTTGGTCATTTCCTTCTCCTGTCAGATTGCCACCCATGCGGCATCGTCGTCAGTTTCGCCAGCGACAAGCGTCTCCACGGCAATGGAGTCCGCCCAGGCGCGCCAACGTGCTTCCAGTTCCAGCAAGGCGGCTTTCGCCTCGGCGGCGGCGACGACACGGAACCGTAAGGTATCGCCCGGCTTGCGCTGCGCCAGCCGCGGCAGATCGGCCGAGATCACCGTGGCGATCTTCGGGTACCCGCCAACGGTCTGGCAGTCCGCCAGCAAGATGATCGGCTGGCCGTTGCCGGGCACCTGGATCACGCCGGGCGTCACACCGTCGGAAACGATATCCGCCGCCTCCGGCGTCACGTGCTTCAATGGTGCACCTTCCAGCCGCATGCCCATGCGGTCCATCTGCGGCGTCACCGTGTAGGCCGAATTGAGGAATTCCTGCAGCGCTTCCGCAGTGAAATGTTCCTGCTGCGGGCCGAGGATCACCCTTATCGGGCTTTCATCGCAGGTCCACGGCGCGGCTTGCCGCTCACCCTGTCCGGCATCAACTGAAATTCCACACGGGAGTTGATCACCTTTGGCTAGCAGGCGCCCCTTTATGCCGCCGATCAGCGCACGCTGATACGTCGAGCGGCTGCCGAGCTGCATCGGCGTATCGAAACCGCCGCTGACGGCGATATAGGCCACGCCACCGCGAACCGTGCCGGTTTCGAGCACATCGTCGGTGGCGAGCGTGACGCTCCGCCAGGCCGGTGCATCCTCCTGACGTCCATCCGCCCGACGCACCTTCGGCGCCATGTTGCCGACGACGGCCACGCGCACCGCTCCCTGCGTAACCCGCAGCGACGGGCCCATGACACGCACTTCTACGCATGCCGCGTCCGTGGCGTTGCCAACGAGTGCATTGGCACAATGGGCCAGCGGACGGTCGAGGCAGCCGGAAACGGTGATTCCCATGTGCCGGTAACCAAAGCGACCACTGTCCTGAATCCCGTTGCCGAGGCCGGCGTTGATGACTTCCAGCATGCCGCTCATGACCGACCTCCTTCGGGCAGCAACAGGCTGTTGCGGTCAAGCACGCCCTCCTTGGCCCTCGCATCCAGCTCAAGATAGGTATCGCGATCAACGCCCCGCCAGCGCACGCGGTCGCCGGAGGCCAGCAGCGCCGGTACCGGGTCGGTCGCCGAGAACATCGGTACTGGCGTACGCCCGAGCAGACGCCAGCCACCGGGGCTCTCCCACGGATAGACGGCGCACATCTCGCCGGCAACAGCGAGCGAACGCTCCGGCACGGCCTTGCGTGGCGATGACAACCGCGGCATTTGCAACTCGGCGGGCAGACCGCCCATGTACGGGAATCCCGGCATGAAGCCGATCATGTACACACGGAATTCGGCCGCAGTGAGCCGGTCGATAACAGCCTCGCGCGTGAGTCCCTTGCTCTGCGCCAGATCGGCCAAATCGGGGGCGAATTCGTCGTCGAAGCAGACCGGCAGGCACCATTGCCGCCCGATCGCCTGTTTGGCACCGGAGGTCTGCGCCAGTTGCAGCAGCACTTCGCCGAGACGCTGTCCATCGCAGCGTAGCGGATCGAAATACACGGTCAGCGAACGGAAGGTTGGTACGACGTCGACGATGGCGCTGAATGGCGCATCTTCCCTCGCTTTTTCAAGTGCATCTGCCAATCCGAGCACGCGGGAATGCAGTGCCGGATCGATCTCGCTTCCGAACTCCACCGTCCACGCGGCATCACCCACCGGCAGCAGGCGGGCCTGGATCATCCCGCCAGTTTCATTGCTGTTCAACTCATCCTCCCATGTGTTGCGGCAACCAGTTGGTGATATCCGGAATGAAGTACATCAACAGGACCATCACCAGCATCAACATGAACATCGGAAATGCCTGTTTCGACAACCAGGAGATCTCCTTTTTGGTCATCCCCTGCAATACGAACAGGTTGAAACCGACCGGCGGCGTGATCTGCGCCATCTCGACCACGAGAACGATGAAAACACCGAACCACAGCAGGTCGAAGCCGGCACTTTCCACGGTCGGCAGAAGCACACCCATCGTCAGCACCACCATCGAAATACCGTCGAGGAAGCAACCGAGCACGATGAAGAACACCATCAGCGCAAAGATCAGCGCCAGCGGCGGCAGATGCAGACTGGTGATCCATTCGGCAAGATGCCGCGGAAGGCCGATGTAGCCCATCGCCAGCGTCAGGAAGGCCGCGCCGGCCAGGATCAGCGCGATCATGCAGTAGAGCCGCGTACCACCTAGCAAACTCTCGATAAAGTTCTTCCACGTCAGCACGCCCTGGAACGCGGCAATGATCATCGAGCCGACGACACCCAGCGCCGCCGCCTCGGTAGCCGTTGCCACTCCGGTGTAGATCGACCCGAGGACGGCCGTGATGAGCGTTACGACCGGAATCAGATGGCGCGACTCGTGCAGTTTCTGGCGAAAGGTCAATTCACGGTCCGGCTTCGGGATCAGGTCCGGATGCAGCAACGCCCAGATCATCGTATAAGCCATGAACAGCCCGGCCAGGATCAACCCCGGGAACACCCCGGCGATGAACAGCTTGGCGATCGAGACGTTGGCCGTGACGCCATAGACGATCATGATGATCGACGGCGGTATGAGCAGCCCGAGCGTTCCGGCCCCCGCAAGTGTGCCTATGGCGATCGAGTCTGGATAGCCACGCTTCTTCAGTTCCGGCAAGGCCATCTTGCCGATGGTCGCGCAGGTTGCCGCCGACGAACCGGAAACCGCAGCGAAGATCGTGCAGCCAATGATGTTCGTGTGCAGCAGGCGCCCCGGAATTTTCTCAAGCCACGGCGCAAGTCCCTTGAACATGTCCTCGGACAGTTTGGTTCGAAAGAGAATCTCCCCCATCCAGATGAAGAGCGGCAGGGCCGTCAACGTCCAGGAAGAAGAGGATCCCCAGATCGTCATGACCATCGCGTCGCCGACAGGGCGCGAAGTAAACAACTGCATGCCGACCCAGGCCACGCCAGCCAGCGACAATCCGATCCAGACGCCACTGCCAAGAATCGCGAAGAGGACCAGGATGAGAAAGGCGGTAATGTAGAAATCCATGATTGTTCCCGCGTTCTATCGTTTTATTCGACGTGCGCCGGTTCGCCTTCTTTCGGCGCCTCGACGATTTTTCGGCCGGAGATCAGGTCGACAAGATCCACGGCAAACGCCAGAGTAAAGACAGTGCTGCCGATCGCCATACCCAGCTGCGGAATCCACAACGGCGTCGCGTCGAGCCCCGTCGAGATGTCGTTAAAGGAATGCGACTGCATGACCAGCTGAATTGAGTACCACGCCAGCAACGCCGTCACGCCCAGCGCGATGACATGGCAGAACATGTCCAGCCACTTTCTGGCCACCGGCGACAGATGGTTGATGATCAGCGTCACCCGGATATGCTCGCCACGACGCAGCGTCGGCGCGAGCGCCAGAAAAGCCGCTGCGGCCATACAGTAACCGGCGTAGGCGTCCGCCCCGGGAATTTCCAGTGCAGGAACAATCCGCCCGAAAATGCTCGAAAGCACAGCCAGAAGTGTTCCGATCATGAACACGCCGGCGAGATAGCCTGTCGCATTGAACAAGCCGTTCAACAAGGAACGCATCGACTTCCCTCAAAAATGAAGCGGGCGACCACTGGTCGCCCGCGGGTTTGTTTCAGGCCCGGCGCGTAGCCGTCGCCGTGAACGTACCGGTTCCCGTGCGGCACAGTCGGACGACAAACGCGTCGGTCTGCGCGGCAAAGTACGATAACGGCATCACGGCGACTCCCGAATGAATCAGAATTACTTGCGGAAGGCTTCGATGATGGCCTGACCTTCGGCCCCGGTCTGCGTCGTCCAATCGCCGATCATCGTCAGGCCGACCTTCTTGAAGTCTTCGCGCAGCTGCTCGGAACCGGCTTCGACCTTCATCCCGTTCTTGACCAGCTGCTCCTTGTACCAGGTGTTTTTCGCCTCGCTGGTTTTCCAGCCGCGTTCCTCGGCCGCTGCGGCAGCCTTCAGGACGGCCTCCTGAGTCGGCTTGTCGAGGCGCGAGAACACCTTCTGCGAAACGATGACCAGGTTCTTCGGCAGCCACGCACTCACGTCATAGTAGTACTTGACCTGTTCCCAGACCTTGCTGTCGAAGCCGGTCGCACCGGACGTCATGAACGCCTGAACTGCGCCGGTCGCAAGCGCCTGTGTCAGTTCAGCCGCCTGAATCGTCACCGGTTGCGCACCAACGAGTTGGGCGATCCGGCTGGTATTCGGGTTATAGGCCCGCCACTTGACGCCCTTCAGGTCAGCGGCCGAGTCGAGCGGCTTGGCGCTGAAAAGGCCTTGCGGAGGCCACGGCACCGAGTAAAGCACCTTCAAACCCTGCTTGGCCAGACGGGCTTCGGTGGCCGCCTTGGAGACATCCCAGAGTTTCTTCGCCGCAGGATATCCGGTCGCAAGGAACGGAATCGAATCGATGCCGAACATCGGGTCCTCGTTCGAGAAGCCGGAAATGATGATCTCGCCGATGTCTGCCTGCCCGCCCTGCACGGCACGCTTGATCTCGTTGGCCTTGAACAGCGAGCCGTTGTCGTGCACGGTGATCTTCAGCTTACCGCCGGTTGCCTTATCGACGTCCGCAGCAAACTGAACGATGTTTTCGGTGTGGAAATTATTGCCCGGGTAGCCGGTCGGCATATCCCATTTCTGCTGCGCAAACGCGCTGGAACCAGCCAGCAGCGCCGTTGTAGCGGAACAAACGGCAACAAGCGTCTTCAACATAGAGTTCTCCATATCCAGGGTAACCAGAACCGGCCAGTCGGCAACCGACCGGGGCGTGAAAGAGTCAAACCGATCGCAAAACCAGGTGACACGTAAAGCAGTTCAGATACCGTGGGTCAAAAGCCGAACTCATCCCAGACCACGGGGCCTCAACGTTAATAAATCGTCAATGTATTGTCAATGTAAAACTCTTATAATGCCTTGCCGTCCCGCGCATTTCACCCCCTCCCCCGTCATGGAATCATCATGGATCTCACCCCAAAAAAACTCGAACCGGGCCAGAAAAGACAGCGCATCGTTTCCTCTGCGCACCTTGTCTCACCCAAGTCTCCCGAGCTCTCGGAGATCGAATTCGGCCTGATCATCGCCACCAACGCCTTCAACCGCTGGATGATCCGTTGCATGACCGCCGCCGGCGCCAAGGATTTGACGCCGACCGACGTGCTGGTCATGCACCACATCAATCATCGCGGAACCGAAAAGCGATTGGCCGACATCTGCTTCGTACTGAACATCGAGGACACCCACGTGGTGTCCTATTCGGTCAAAAAACTGATCGGAATGAAGTTCGTCGCCAGCACCAAGCGCGGCAAGGAGGTCTATCTGAGCGCAACAAAGGAAGGTGCCGCACTGTGCGAGCGCTACCGCGAGGTGCGAGAATCCTGCCTGATGCCCGGATTCTCGGGAAAGGAAGAGGAAAACCAGCGTTTCGGCGAAGTGGCGCAACTACTGCGCGCTCTTTCGGGCCGCTACGATCAGGCAGCCCGCGCCGCCTCGTCTTACTGAATGAAAGCGTCGGGCTGGGGCGTGCCGCCACCCCCCGCCCCCGCATCAACGGATGGATCAGCGTCCGTGTAAAACCAACGTCGGCTGAAAATTTGCCAGAATTTTCTGCATTCCCTTGCGGCTGTTCAGGTTCAGTATGAGTGGCGAGCGTGTATTCGCAGCGATCTTCCCGTCCTGCGTCTCATCACGATAAACGATGACAACCACCGCCGCATCCTCCGGCTGAACCAGTTCCAGCAGGGCGCAATCCTCGTCACTGAGTTCGATCTGGTATTCAAGATCGAGCAGATCCGGCGCCACCACCGAAAACATGACATCGAGATCGTCGATGCACTGCAGCCAGAAAACGGTAGGTTTTCCTTCCTCGTGAAACAACTTGAAGCGATGGCAGCCCTCGAAACCGGAAAGCCCCTTCGGAAAGACGAACAACGTGTCCGGATCGACACCGACGTCGTGGAGTCCCAAACGCTCAATATTGATCTGCATATCCCCCTCCCTGGTTAGCATCACTACGGCGAATTCACAACATTACACGAGCACACTATCAGTTACCACGGGCACACGGCACCTTGCGGCCAATTCCGTAAAAAACGAGGAGAGATCCTCCATTCTCGCCTCGGGATGCAAGGAAGCAATCCCTGCCAATTCCGAGAGACGCCGGAGGATTTCGGAACAGGCGGCACGCAATTCATTACTCTCTTCAGGCAGAAGCCCCCCGGCGAATATTTCCGCCACGGGAACCGTACCAATCCCCAGCGAATGAGCCGCCTTGCGCAAGGACAGCAAACGTTGCGAGACAAATTCGATCACTGCTTTTGCGCTCCCCGTGCATGGTTCGAGTCCGTCAAGCCACGTCAGTGATCTTTCGAGGGACTGACCGACCCGATCAGCCAGACCCACCGCGAAGTCAGATGTCACGTCACTGCTGAAATCGCCGCCCAGTTCCTCTCTCATGCTCCGCGAAATCCGGTCGGCGAAAGCCACGTCAACCTGGGCATATTCCTCGGAAACAAGCCTCAAGGCGCACCCCAGGCGATACGCATCATTGTCGCCGGCAAGCACCGCGGCGACCGCCTCGGCCGTAGCCAGAGCGGCACCTCCGGGGGCGATGGCCGGCGATTTCAGCAAACGCGGATAACCATAGCCATTGCGACGCTCATGATGCTCGGCGACGTAACGCGAAACCTCCGGAGGGTAGTGCATCGATTCGCTAACGACCATCGCGCCAAGCAAGGGATGACTAGCCACCTGACGCCACTCGGCAACCGAAAGAGGAGCATCCTTGTTCAGAATAGCCGGGGCGATATACAACTCCCCGATATCGTGCAAGACACCGGCGACAACCAGAGACTCAAGCGCCTCTTCGCCCAGGCGGGCGTGATGCCCCAAACCTGCGGCAATCAGTGCGACGAGCATCGCGTGGCGCAAGCGGCTGTTTTCACGGTTCTGCAACGCGAGAAGCAGACGCCCGGAGTCGCCAAGACGCATTCTTTTGAGCAAGCGAATTGCGACAACGTCGGCATTCAACGTCGCGAGTGCCTTGGTCAGTCCCGAATGGGCCGCGAGCATCTCTTCGGCCAGATTGACGAGGTCCGCCACGGTCACACCGTGTTCCGCGCCGATCGAACTTTCCAATGGCCTCCTCAATTTGAATCGCAGCAAGCGCTCGCAGACAGAATCGTCAACCCGCGCACCTTTCGGCAGCAGCTTCATGCCACGCTCGTCGAAAATATCCTCCTGCGTTACAACCGGATCGCCTTTCGACATATCGACGACGCGCTTCAGATAATGCGGATTGGCTTGATGCGAAGGAGCCGGGCTGATGTGTGCAGCGGTTGTCATAATCTTTTAACGAAACTTGACAATTGCATCTCCGAGGAAAGATTGGATTAGAGCATGCCGACCAAGTCTCGGTAAAGCCGAGCCCTTGAATTTTCCGCTGTGATTACGCATAGTTCGCCCTTTTTTCGGGACCTGCGTCACTGATGGCATCCTCCGCTGAACTCCGCATCACCCAGAAGATCGCCGAAGAAATCGGCTGCACCCTGCATCAGGTCGTGGCGGCCGTCGGGTTGCTCGACGAAGGCGCCACAGTGCCTTTCGTCGCCCGCTACCGCAAGGAAGTGACCGGCGGCCTCGACGACACGCAACTGCGCACGCTCGACGAACGCCTGACCTACCTGCGTGAACTCGAAGAACGCCGCGCCGCGATCCTCGCCTCGATCGATGAGCAGGGGAAGCTGACACCGGAACTTGCTGCACAGATCAACGACGCGGAAACCAAGCAGAGCCTGGAAGACCTCTACCTGCCGTACAAGCCCAAGCGTCGCACCAAGGCGCAAATCGCCCGGGAAGCCGGCCTTGCGCCGCTCGCCGAGGCACTGCTGGCTGATCCGACGCTGAAACCGGAGGATGAAGCGACAAAGTTCATCAACGCAGATGCAGGCTTTGCGGACACGAAGGCCGTACTCGACGGCGCCCGCCAGATCCTCATGGAACAGTTCTCGGAAGACGCCGCGCTGCTCGGCAAGCTGCGCGAATACCTCGATGAACACGGCGTCGTCAAATCGACCGTCGTCGACGGCAAGGAA